>JAJTBM010000064.1 GCA_021286885.1 Rhodocyclales bacterium | reverse complement strand
AGTCCTCGTCCATGGCCGGCATGCTACTTGAACACCACCGTCTTGCGCCCGTTGGCCAGGGCCAGATGGAGCAGACGCAGGTAGGGCGCCTTGATCCGGGCAATCAGCCAAGTGTCGTGCTCCGCGCCGCCCTTGAGCAGGTAGGAAGACAGCACCGGGGTCAGGGTGAGGGACAGGAACAGGGAGACCGCCAGCGCAATCGCGATAGTGTAGGCCAGGGGGGCGAACATCTTGCCCTCCATGCCCTGCAGGGTCATCAGGGGCAGGAACACCAGGATGATGATGCTCACCCCGAAGATCACCGGGGTCGCCACCTCGCGCACCGCATCAAACACGATACGGGCCTTGCTCTCTCCGCGCTCCACGGCGGTGCCCAAGCGGGCGAAGGCGTTTTCCACCACCACCACTGAGCCATCCACCATCAGGCCAATCGCAATCGCCAAACCGCCCAAAGACATCAGGTTGGCCGAGATGCCGTAGTAATTCATGGCCATGAAGGTCAGCAAGGGCGTCAGCACCAGGGTCGCCACCACGATCAGGCTGGAGCGCACATCCCCCAGGAAGAGCAGCAGAATCACCACCACCAGCGCGATGCCTTCGAGCAATACCTTGCTGACCGTCCACAAGGCCGCATCCACCAGCTCGGAGCGGTCGTAGTAGGGCACGATCTGAAGCCCGTCGGGCAGCATGCCCTTGGCGTTGATCTCGGCCACCCGGGTCTTGATCCGGCTCACCACCTCTTTGGCGTTACCGCCGCGCAGCATCATCACAATGCCGCCCACCGCCTCGGTGTCGCCGTTCTTGAGCACCGCCCCCTGGCGCACCTCATGGCCAAAGCTGACCTCGGCCACGTCGCGCACATACACGGGGGTACCGCCCACCTCCTTGAGCACGATGGCGCCGATGTCGTCCAGGCTGCGCACCAGGCCCACCCCCCGGATCAGGTATTGCTCCGCGTACTGGGGCAGCACGCCGCCACCGGAGTTGGCGTTGTTGCGCCCCACCGCCTCATACACTTCGCGGATCGAAAGCCCGTAGTGGCGCAGCCGATCCGGGTTCACCAGCACTTGGTACTGGCGCACGAAACCGCCCTGGGAGTTGATCTCAGCCACCCCGGGGATGGAGCGCAGCAAGGGCCGCACCACCCAATCCTGCACGATGCGGCGCTCGGTCAGCTCCTTTTCGGTGAGTTCCCGGGTGCCGTCATCGGGCTTGTCGAGGGTGTATTGATACACCTCCCCCAGCCCCGTGGACACGGGGCCCAGCACCGGCACCACCCCCTGGGGCATCCGGCTGCCGGCCTCCAGCAGGCGCTCCATCACCAGCTGGCGGGCGAAATACACGTCGGTCTGATCGGTAAACACCAGGGTGATCAGCGACAGGCCCGGCTTGTTGAGGGAGCGCATCTCGGTCAGGCCGGGCAGGCCGGTCATCGCGATTTCGAGGGGCACGGTCACAAAGCGCTCCACCTCCTCGGGGGAACGCCCCTTGGCCTCGGTGGCGATCTGGACCTGCACATTGGTCACGTCGGGGAAAGCATCGACCGACAGGTGGCGTGCCGCATTCAAACCAAACACCAGCAACACCACCGCCAACACCACCACTATCAGGCGCTGGCGTAAAGCTGTTCGAACAAGCGCTTCAATCATGATGCGTCCTCACTCCAGCTCTTTGCGTTTGCGTTCATTGTTCAAGTGGAAAGCACCGTCAGTCAGCACCCGCTGCCCCGCCTGCAAACCGCTCAACACCGCCCGACGCCCCTCCACATCCGGCCCAAGCTTGACCGGGGCCAGGCGGAAACGGCCTGCAGCCTGTTCCAGGAAGACAAAGTCGGCATCCCCTTCCCGCACCACGGCCCGGGCGGGCACCACCAGCTGTTCGATGGGGGCCGCCTGAATCAGCATGGTGGCTAGCATGGCGGGCTTGAGGCTACGATCCTTGTTATCCACCTCGCTACGCACCGTCAGGGTGCGGGTTTCCGGATTCACCGCATCACCCACCTGGATCAGCTTGCCACGCAAGCGCTGCCCCAACGCGGGCACGTCGATGTCCACCACCTGCCCCATCTTCACTTGGCCAGCCTGCTGCTCCGGCACTTCTGCCGTCACCCAGACCCGGGACAAATCGGCCACCACAAACAGGGATTCGGCGGGCTGCACCACCTGACCGACGGTCACGTTCCGCTCCACCACCGTTCCAGCAATGGTGGCCGCCACGGTGCTCACCGAATTGATGGCCCCGCTGCTGCCCAGCCGGTTGATGGCCGCCGGACTCACCCCCAGCACCTTGAGCTGATCAGCGGCCCCCCGCTGCTCGGCAGAAGCCACCGCCAACTCGCTTTCGCGACGCTGAAGTTCGGCCTGGCCGATCACGTCGGCGGCAAACAACTGGCGTGCCCGCTCCACGCTGCGGGCCTGCAGATCCGCCTGGGCCCGAGCCTTCAGGTAATTGAGCTGGGCCTGGCCCAGTTCGGTGCTGTTGAGCACCGCGAGGCTATCCCCCACCTGCACTGGCTGGCCAGGAAACACCTGAATCTCGGTAATGCGCCCGGTCACACTGGCACCGATCCGGGTCAGGCGGCTCTGATCAAAATCCACTTTCCCCGCCACGCTCAGGGTATCGGCCACCGGCGCCTTGCTGAGGGCTTCCACCTTGAGCTGGGCGCCAAAGTTCTCGGGCACCGTCACCAGCCGGGGATCGGCAGCCTCGCGGCTTTCGGCGCTGGCTGCCGGAGACGTCTTGGCCTCATCCTGGCAACCGGCCAGATTCAGGCTGGCCAGCACCAGCAGGGCCAGGGCAGCGTGTTTGAAATGCTTGGGAACAGAGGTCATGGCAGGGCTCGCAGTCGTTCGATTTCAATGGTCGCCAGTTGCAGTTCATGGCGGGCCGTGATGAGTTCATTCCGGGCGGCGCGGAACACGCGCTGGGCATCCAGGTAATCCAGAATCCCGCGCTCGCCAAAGCGGTAAGCGGCTTCGGCCACCTTGAGGGCGGCCTCGGCTTCCCGCAGGATGCCGTTCTCGAGGGCATTCACCTGGTTGCGGGCCTGTTCATACTGGCTGTAAGCCCCCGTCAGGGCCTGTTGCAGGGCCAGTTGCTGGGCATCGCGCAGGCTCAGGCTGCGCTGAAGCTGGGCGCCGGCTTCGGCCACCGGGCCCTGACGCCGATCCCACAGAGGCACGGTGAGCACCAACCCGGCGCGGCTGTCACGGATTTCCGGGTCTTGCTCCTGGCTCAGCTTGAGGGACACCTCGGGCTGACGACGCAGGCGCTCCAGCGCAAGCTGCTGCTCGGCCTGGCGCACTCGGGCTCGGGCTTGGAGCAATTCCGGATTGCGGGCCAGCACTTCGGCCTGCAGTTCCTCCAGGGCCGGCGGCGCAGTCACATCACGCAGGGAGCCCACGATGCGGAAATCCTCGGGCAGAGCGCCTCCCACCCGGGCCCGCAGGGCGGCCCGGGCCTGGGCTACCCGCAGCACTGCCGCATCCCGGTTCTTACGGGCGTTGAGGCGCTCGGTATCGGCCTTGATGAGTTCGTAACGGGGCGATTCGCCGGTTTTAACCCGGACCCCGACCTTGGTGTAAATCTGCTCGGCCAGGTCCAGATCTTCCTGGGCGGCGCGCTGCTCAGCCTCCCGGCGCAGCAGATCAAACCAAGCCTGATTCAGGGCCGCAAGCCAATCCACTTCCACACTCCGCCGCTCGGCTTGCAGCGCATCCAGCCCGGCACTGGCTGCGCCGATGCGGGCCTCCCGCTGCCAGGGCAGATCCAGGCGCTGGGTCACGGCCAGGCTGGTGACGCTGCCCGTTGTCACGCCACTGGTGCGGGGGCGGGTCTTGCCGGTCTGGAACTCCAGTTCGGGATTCGGATAAGCACTGGCGGCCTGTACTTGGCCCCGCCCCGCATCGACCTGGGCCTGGGCGGCCTGGAGTACCGGATGGGTGGCCTGGGCCATCTCACGCAGCCGGGCAAGGCTATAGACGTCCTCGGCCGCCAGCGCAGCCGGGACGTGGCTGACCAGGGCGCACACGGCCCCAGCCAGAATCAGTTTTCTGAACATTCAAAGACCCCTGAGAAGGGAAATAACGGGGAAACGGCGGAACACCCGCGATGGGCGCAGGCCCTGCCTGCCCGGGCCCCGCGCTCAGCGCACGCGCAACAAGACCGGGGCAGGAAATGCCTGTGGTATTACGGAGAAAACAAGGAAAGGCTTAGGCCCGCCTGGGGGGCGGTGCAGCCGGGGGGTGATGCAGGGAGACGAGGGGCTGGCCGGGTTGGAGCACCAGAACTTCGGGAGCCACGGCGGTACTGGACAGCACCGGGCGGAACAGGGGCGGAGAATCTTCGGGTTCCGGCCAGTCGGGGAGGTCGACGCTGGCCAGGTCGCCCTGGGTGCATTCCTGCACCGTGCTGGCGATTCCATCCGCATCGTCGGCCACGGCGCTGCCTGCCCCGATCAGGGCAAGGGCAACAAAAACCAGGGCAAGGAGACGGCGCAGCACGAGCATCATGAATAGCCAGACAAAGGGTGGAACCGGAAAGTTCCCTACAACCCCACACAAATCCGGGTCGAAACCGATTCGAGGGGACGACTATAATCGCGTTCTTTGCAATTCTATCCCATACCATGCTGCGCCGCATCATCCTGCTTCTGCTGCTCGTCCCGGCCCTCGCCCTGGCCCAGATGACCCCGCCCACCGTTGCTGCCAAGGCCTGGCTGCTGGTCGATGTGGGGTCTGGCCAGATCCTCACCGCCCAGGGGCCCGATGAAAAGATCGAGCCAGCGTCCCTCACCAAGTTGATGACGGCCTACCTGACCTTCTCCGCCCTCAAGGAAAAGCGCATCAGCCTCCAGCAGGATGTGCCGGTCTCCGCAAAGGCCTGGAAGATCAGCGGCTCCAAGATGTTCATCGAACCCAACAAGCCCGTAACGGTGGATGAGCTGATCCACGGCATGATCATCCAGTCCGGCAACGACGCCTGCGTCGCCCTGGCCGAACTGATCGCCGGCTCCGAAGAAAACTTCGTCCAGCTGATGAACCAGACCGCCGCCAAGCTGGGCATGAAAAACACCCACTACGAGAACGCCACCGGCCTGCCCAGCCCCAGCCACCTGGCCTCGGTGCGTGATCTGGCCACCCTGACCCAGGCCCTGATCCGCGACTTCCCCGAGTTCTACCCGATCTACTCGATCAAGGAATACAGCTACAACAAGATCCGCCAGCCCAACCGCAACCGGCTGCTGTTCTCCGATCCCACTGTGGATGGCGTCAAGACCGGCCACACCGACAGCGCCGGCTTCTGCCTGATCGCCTCCGCCAAGCGCAACGACCGCCGCCTGATCTCGGTGGTGGTGGGCACCACCAGCGACAGCGTGCGCGCCGCCGAATCCCAGAAGCTGCTCAACTGGGGCTATCTGGCCTTCGACTCGGTGAAGGTGTATTCCGCCAACCAGGCGGTAAGCGACTTCCGGGTCTGGAAGGGTGCCGAGAACAACGTGAAGGTCGGCTTCCTGAACGATTTCGTGCTCTCCCTGCCCAAGGGGGATGCGCAGAAGCTGAAGGCCAACGTGGTCAGCCAGCAGCCCGTGTTTGCGCCCCTCACCAAGGGCCAGCCGGTGGGCACCCTGCAACTGAGCATCAACGACAAGCCCGTGGGCGAGTATCCCCTGGTGGCCCTGGAAGAAGTCCCCTCCGCCGGCTGGTTTGGCCGTCTGTGGGACGCTTTCCGCCTCTGGCTGAAGAACCTCTGATCCCGGGAGTCTGCACCATGAATAAACCCGAAGACCGCACCACCCTCCTCGAATTCCCCTGCGAGTTCCCGATCAAGATCATGGGCGCCCGGGTGGATGGTTTTGCCCAGGCGGTGATCGCCGTCGTGCTCGAACACGCCCCCGACTTTGATCCGGCCCGCACCGAGATGCGTCCCTCCAGCAAGGGCAATTACCTGGCCATCACCTGCACCCTGAACGCCACCTCCAAGGCGCAGCTGGACGGGCTCTACATGGCCCTCACCGCCCACCCGATGGTAAAGGTCGTGCTGTGATCATCCGCGCGCTGGGCCGGGTGCCCTACGAACCCACCTGGCGTGCGATGCAGGAGTTCACCACCCTGCGCGACGCCAGCATGGAAGACGAAATCTGGGTCGTGGAGCACCCACCGGTCTACACCCTGGGGCAGGCCGGCAAGCCCGAGCACCTGCTGCATCAGACCGAGATTCCCCTGGTCCAGATCGACCGGGGCGGCCAGATCACCTACCACGGCCCCGGCCAGGTGGTGGTTTATCTGCTCCTCGATCTACACCGCCGCCACCTGAAGGTGCGCGAGATGGTGAACCTGATGGAGCAATCCCTCATCGACTGCATCGCCGACTACGGCCTCAAGGCCGAGCGCCAGGACGGCGCACCGGGGGTCTATATCGACGGCGCCAAGATCGCCGCCCTGGGCCTGCGGGTGCGCAACGGGCGCAGCTATCACGGCCTTTCCCTCAATGTCGACATGGATTTGACCCCGTTTACCTGGATCAATCCCTGCGGCTATAGTGGGCTCAGAACAATACAACTCAAAGACTTCGGCGTGACCGATGCTCCCGAGGTGGTTGCACAACGACTCCTCGGCCATCTCCAGCGCCACTTTCCCGAAGTCCCACCCACCGCCTAAGGACTCATTCGCCCATGGACGCCAACGCCCGCAAGCAACGCGGCGCAGACAAGACTGCCCGTATCCCCATCAAGATCGTGCCCGCCGAACGGCTCAAAAAGCCCGAGTGGATCCGCATCAAGCTGGGGGCCGGTCAGGAAGCCGAACGCTTCAACGAGATCAAAGAAACCTTGCGGGAGCACAAGCTGCACACCGTCTGCGAGGAAGCCTCCTGCCCCAACATCCACGAATGCTTTGGCAAGGGCACGGCCACCTTCATGATCATGGGTGACATCTGCACCCGGCGCTGTCCGTTCTGCGACGTGGGCCATGGCCGTCCCGAGCCCCTGAATGCCGACGAACCCACCAACCTGGCCAAGACCATCGGCGCCATGCGCCTGCGCTACGTGGTGATCACCAGCGTAGACCGGGACGATCTGCGCGACGGCGGCGCCCAGCACTTTGTGGAATGCATCAGCGCAACCCGCGCAGCCAGCCCCAAGACCACCATCGAAGTGCTGGTGCCCGACTTCCGGGGCCGTCTGGATGTGGCCCTCGAAATCTTCGATCAGGCCCCGCCGGACGTGATGAACCACAACCTGGAAACCGTGCCCCGCCTCTACAAGCAGGCGCGCCCGGGGGCCGACTATGCCCACTCCCTCGAACTGCTCAAGGCCTTCAAGGCCCGCCAGCCGGAAGTGCTCACCAAGTCTGGCCTGATGGTCGGGCTGGGCGAGACCGACGAGGAAATCCTCGAAGTGATGCGCGACCTGCGCGCCCACAACGTGGACATGCTCACCATCGGCCAATACCTCCAGCCCTCCGGCGGCCACCTGCCGGTGCTGCGCTACGTGCATCCCGACACCTTCAAGATGTTCGAAACCGAAGCCCTCAAGATGGGCTTCAAGAACGCCGCCTGCGGCCCCATGGTGCGCTCCAGCTACTGGGCCGACATGCAGGCCCACGGCGCCGGCGTCGCCTGACATCCCGCACTTCCTGAGCACCTGCGCCCCGGAACCCGCCCGCAACGGCGGGCCCGGGGCGCGGGCGTTTCAGGCACATCCTGCCCTATCCCTTTTATCCGAGATCCTCATGAGCCCCAGCAAAAAAACCCGCAGCCGCCGCCTCCGCAAGAAACTGTACGTGGGTGAATTTCAGGAATACGGCTTCCGCTTTGAAGCCGACCTGGCTGCCGAACTGAGCACCGACCAACAAGACGACCTGATCTGCCGCCTCCTGGACGAAGCCATCGAGCCCCAGAATCTGGCCCTCGGTGGCTGGGTGACGGAAGGCTACGTGGCCCGCTATGGCCGGGGCTCCGTCACCGAGCAGGAACGCCAAGCGGTGGAAGCCTGGCTGAAGCAGCAGCCCGAATACGCCGCCGTGCGCGTGGCACCCCTTGAGGATGCCTGGTACCCCTCCTGAATCCCGCCTGAGGCCTAAAACCGCACGCCCAATGCCCAGGGCCTGCCTACAGCGCCAGCCCCCTCGGCTTGCGCCCGGCCCGGGCAAACAGGCGGTCATACACCGCGTTGGGCAGCGCCCGTAGCAGACGGGCCACCAGGCCCATCTGCCAGGGGATCACGGTGTAGCTCACGCCGGCTTCGATGGCGCGGGCAAAGCGGCGGGCGGCTTCATCCACCGGCAGCATGAAGGGCATGGGATAGGTGTTCACGGCAGTCATCGGGGTTTCGATGTAGCCCGGCGCAATGGTCACCGCCTTCACGCCAGTGCCGTGCAGCTCCACCCGCAGGCTTTCCAGATAAGCAATCGCAGCAGCCTTGGAAGCGCTATAGGCCCCCGCCCCGGGCAGGCCCCGAATGCCCGCCACCGAGGCAATGCCCACCAGCCGACCCGCGCCCCGGGCGCGCATGGGGGCCACGAAGGGCTGGAAGGTGGCCACCATGCCGAGCACATTGGTGCGCATCACCCGCTCGAACGCGGCCAGATCGTCCTGTTCTTCGGTGAGGGTACCCACCGACACCCCCGCATTCGCAATCACCACATCCGGCAGGCCGAAACGCGCGACAAAATCCTGGGCCGCCTGGGCCAGGGCGGCGCTATCGGCCACGTCCAGCACGTAATGGGCATGTGGGCCAGGAAGGCTGGCCAGCAGCGCTTCCAGATGGGCCGCCCTGCGGGCCACAAGCCCGAGGCTGGCGCCCTGGGCGGCGTAATGGCGGGCCAGAGCGGCGCCGATGCCGCTGGAGGCGCCGGTGATGAATACGCGCATGATGATTTTCCTTGTGCACAAACGACAACGCCCCCAAAGGGGGCGCTGCGCGGGAAGCTTGAAACGCTGGGCCAAAGCCCAGGGCTTACTTGCGGCCCTGCTCCTGACGCGCCCGGCTGATCAGCTGATCGGCCACCTTGAGGGCGTTCTCGTGGGAGCCAGCGATGGAGGCGGAGGTGAAATACTTGCCATCCACAGCCAGGGTGGGCACGCCCTGGATCTTGTAGGCCTTGCCGATCTGCTCGACCCGGGCCAAACGGCTCTGGACGCTGAAGGAACGGTAAGCCTCAAGGAACTTCTTGCTATCAACACCCTTCTTGACGGCCCATTCCTGGGCACCCGCCTCGGTGTTGAGGGGTTGCTTGTCGTCCTGAATCGCGGCAAACACCTGGCCGTGCAGGTGGTGCAGCTCGCCCAGCACATCCAGGGTCAGGTAGAGGCGCGCAAAACCGGCCAGCTGGGGGTTGCCCCAAGTCACCGGAACACGGGTGAACACCACGTCGGCGGGCAGCTTCTTGATCCAGCCTTCCAGCAGCGGATCAAAGGCGCGGCAGTGGGGGCAGCCGTAGTGGAAGAACTCGATCACCTCCACCTTGCCCTTGGCATCGGTGGGTTGGGGCGGATTGACCTGCTCGAAGCCCGACCCCTGGGCCCAGGCGGGCAAGCCGAGGCTGCCAGCGGCCAGCAGGGCAGAGATCTGTTTGAGGGCATCGCGACGCTGCATTCGTTTCTCTCCTTGAGAACCTACAGAATTCAGAATTCGAAACCCCGGCGCAGCCCCTGGAGGCCGCCCGGGGTCGGGCAAAGTCTTATTGAGCGGGGGAAGCCGGTTTAGGTTCCTTCGGCCTGATCCGGATCAGCGCAGTATTCACGCCACCGGCCTGGAGCTGCTGCTTGACCCGGTTGAGATCATCCGGGTTGGTGAAGGGGCCCACCCGCACCCGGTGCAGGGTGCCCTTTTCGGGGGACTCGATCTTCTGCACGCCAGCCTCCACGCCCATCAGGGCCAGCTTGGCACGCAGGTTGTCGGCCTCGGAAGGGTTCTCGAAGGCCCCGGCCTGGAGATAGAACTTTTCCTGGGGCTGGGGCTTGTCGAACAGGGCGGCCTCGGCCTTGGCCCGCTCGGCGGCCTGCTCGGGGGTTTCGGCCTTGGGCTTCTTGTCGGCGGGCTTCACCACCTCGGTTTCGGTGGGCCGATCTGCCGGTGCGGGCAGGGAATCCGGCCCCTTGGGCAAGGCGTTGTAGAAGTCGTAGCGGGGCTTTTCGACCGGCTTGTCGCCGGGCTTGCCGGGCAGGGCGATGGGCTGATCGCCGCTGGCGCCAGCGCCCCCTTCAGCCGGCTTGGCAGGCGCCTGGGTGGCGGGGGCCGCCGGTGCCGGTTGGATGGGCTTGGTGGCCGGCGGCGTGACCGCCGGGTTCTGCTCATCGCCCTTGGGCTTCTTGAAGGGGGAATTGGACGTGAAGTACATCGCGACCCCGGCCGCCACCAGCGCGCCGATGATCAGACCTACAAAGATGCCCACCAGGGTATTCCCCCGGCTTCCGGAGCGGGTACTGACGGCAGACTGGCGGGGCTTGAGATCGCGGTTCATCGCTGGGCTCCCGGCTTACATGGACTCGGGGGCAGCGACCCCGAGCAGGCGCAGGCCGTTGCGGATCACCTGACGCACGGCAGCGGCCAGGGCCAGGCGAGCCAGCTTGAGGCCTTCATCATCCACCAGCATCCGTTCGGCGTTGTAGAAGCTGTGGAAGTCACCGGCCAGATCCTTCAGGTAGAAGGCGATCTGGTGGGGCGCGTAATCAGCGGCGGCGCTGCGCACCACTTCCGGGAAGGCGGTCAGGCGGGCGCACAGGGCCAGCTCGCGCTCGCCTTCCAGACGACCCAGGTCGGCATCCAG
>JAJTBM010000599.1 GCA_021286885.1 Rhodocyclales bacterium | reverse complement strand
AGCGGGACACCTGTTGCAGCTCCGTGCTGGTGTTCTGGATCAGCCCGTGGCCACCCACTGCGTTGGTGTCGGCTTTCAGGGAGGCCGCGTGGGCATCCTGGGCATTACTTGAGATGTGGTGGATGGAAACGGTGAGTTCTTCAACGGCGGCGGCCACGGCAGCGGCTGCTTCGGCTTGATGTTCGGAGGCTTGGGCGGCCTGATCGGTGCTGCCCACCAGTTCCCGGGAGGCCTGGGCCACCTGATCCGAGGTGCTTTTCAGCTCGCTGACGATGTGGCGTAGCTTGTCTCGCATGTCGCGCAAGGCGGTATGCAGTTCGCCCATTTCCTCCTTGCGGTCGGAGGGAACCTGGATGGTCAGGTTGCCATCGGCCACCGCCCGGGCTATTTCCTGGGTGATGCGCAGGGGGTGTTGCACGCTCTGGCGGATGACCCAGCTGGCCAGCCCGAAGCCGCTTAGCAACCCGAGGCCGATCAGCGCGATGGTCCAGCCCCGGACAACGCCGTAATCCTTCTGGGCGAGATCATATTCTTCTTTGGAAACGTCTAACTGGACGTCCACCAGACGGGAGATGCTTTCGGACACCGGGTCGATGGCCGGGTAGAGTTTTTGGGCGGCAAAGGCGGCCAGCCCTTCTTTGTCACCGGCCCGCAGCAGTGCTTTGAGTTCGGCAACGCGTGTGTCGGCGCTGCTCATGCGCGGCGTGATTTCAGCCACCAGGGTTTTTTCCCGCGCCACCAGAAAGGTGGATGCGTAAGCCTGCCAGCGTTGACGGATCACGCCTTCAGCGCGCTCCACATTGCTGAGCCCTTCCGCCGGGCTGAGGTTGCCATTGCGCACCTTGTGGGTGGTGTCCACGATGTCCACCGCGTAGGCGTCGGCGACCTGCTTCAGATCCCGGAGCGGGATCACCCGGTCTTCGTACACCGTGCGCAGCCCGTTGGTGACGATCCCCATGCCGTGCAGGCCCACCAGCCCGATGGCCAGGGAGAGTCCGAGCAGGATGGAGACGAGCAAGTACAGCTTGGATGAAATTTTCATCGACATAACCCCGTCCGTAAAAGAAATGGACAGGTTTCCCGGGGAACACCTGTCCATTTTTTTAACGGTCAGCAAGCCTGCTGACTTGAGGGTTTTTGTGCGCCGCAAATCCTGATTCACGGCCTAAGATTTTGGGTGCCGTGCTTTCAGTATCCTTTGAAGCCTTCCAGCCAATACACCTGCACTTCCCGCTGAAAGTCCTTGTGCACCGGCACGACCACCTTGCCCAGCAGGGTGCTGCGGGTGAAGTGGCTGCTCACGCCGCTGATGTCCGGGTGGCGGGCCACGTAGATCACATGGCGGCCCTGCTTGTCGGCGAGGGTGGTAGTGAGTTGGTAGTGGTCGATGGGGTGATTGCCTTCCGGGTTCCAGGCCGCGTATTCGGGCGGGCCCAGGCGGTAGATCAGATGGGCGAGCAGCTCCCGGTCTTCGGCCACCAGGATGCTGCCCGGGTGCTCGGCCAGATAGGGGGCGACGCCATCGGCCAGATTCGTCCAGCCCCGGGCGCGCTTGAAGGGGTCGGTCTTGGCGCTCAGGC
>JAJTBM010000598.1 GCA_021286885.1 Rhodocyclales bacterium | reverse complement strand
GCAAAGGCCGCCCCATCGGCTGCATACACGGCGCCGGGCGTCACGGTTTCAACAATATGGCGCAGCTTGGCGTAGTCGGTCGCCACCACCGAGTAAGCGGGGGATACGGAGGAATAGGGAATCCCCGCGTACATGGCCCCGAGCATGAGCTGGATGTGCTCCAGATCGTTGCCCGACAGAATCAGCGAGGGGCGCGCCACCGCCAGGCCTTGATCCAACAGCCATTGGCCGATGCGCCGCGCCCGGGCGAGCATGTCCCGATAGCTGATGCGCACCCATTCCCCGCTGGCATCCCGCTTGGCCATCAGGCAGCGCTCGGGGAAGGCCTCGGCGCCCGACACCAGCCGGTCGGTGAGGCGTTCGGGGTAGGCCTCCAGTTGTTCCAGGGGCTTGATGCGCCAGACGCCCTGGGCGTCGTGGGCAATCTCGGGCGGCGGGTAGCCGATCTTGACTGGCCGGAAATCGCTCGCGACCAGGGTCTGGAATGCAGGATTGTTCATGGTGTCTCCGTATTTTTTTGTTGTTGCAGACGGGGCCGCCGCCCCTCAGCCGCGCAGGGCTCCAGCGGGTGCCCGGTTCACATGGGCCGCCCCCAGCACTGCCGCCCGCCAGCCGGACGCCTGGGGGGCGTAGCTGGCAAACCAGCATTCGGCAATCCCCAGCACACCCTGGAGGTAATCCGGATCGTGGGCGCTGCCGCCCTCGCCCCCTTGGGCCAGCGCCTGGAGCGCCGCCCGGGCCGCCTGGGCCACCCGCCAGCCAGCGCACACCAGCCCCATCAGATGCAGGAAAGGCAGGGCCGCCGCCTGGGCCAGGGCCGGGTCGGCCTTGCCTTCGGCCAGCAGAAAATCCATGGCCTGGCCCAGATCCTGGGCATTGGCAGCGAGGTGCTGGCCGTGGCTTGCCAGGGCTGCCAAGGCCGGATCAGCACAGAGACGCTCGGCCTCCTCCCGGATCTCGGCCAGCAGGGCGCGCAGGGTGCTGCCGTCTTCGCGCAGCAGCTTGCGTCCCACCAAGTCATTCGCCTGGATGCCGGTGGTGCCTTCGTAGATGCGGGTCACGCGGGAATCCCGGTAATGCTGGGTGATCCCGGTTTCTTCCACGAAGCCCATCCCGCCAAACACCTGGATTGCGTCGTCGCAGACGATATTGCCCACTTCGGTATTCCAGGCCTTGAGCACCGGCATCAGCAGGTCGATGTAGCGCCGGCTCTGCTCGGCCACGGCGGCATCCGGGTTGTGGCGGGCATGGTCGAACCAGGCCGAAGCCCCATACACCAGGGCGCGCATCGCAAAGATCCGGGTGCGCATGGACAGTAGCTGGCGCCGCACCTCCGGGTGGGCGGCGATGGGCAGGCCGACCTGGCCCAGCACCTTGCCCTGCACCCGCTCCTCGGCGTAGCCCAGGGCCATCTGATAGGCTCGCTCGGCCAGACCCACCCCATGCAGGCTGACCCCGAAGCGGGCGTCGTTCATCATCACAAACATGTATTCGATGCCCCGGTTGGGCGCGCCCACCAGGTAGCCCACGGCGCCTTCCTTGTCCCCATAGGCCAGGGTGCAGGTGGGACTGCCGTGAAT
>JAJTBM010000063.1 GCA_021286885.1 Rhodocyclales bacterium | reverse complement strand
TCGGCCCTATTGCCGCTTCCGCTGCCGGGCATCAGCCTGGAAGACAAACAGGCCGTGAGCCGCGCCCTGCTCAAGTCCGGCGCCAGCATCAGCGAGATGAACTGCGTACGCCGCCACCTTTCGGCCATCAAGGGCGGGCGTCTGGCAGCCGCCTGCCACCCGGCCCGGGTGCTCACCCTGCTGATTTCGGATGTGCCCGGGGACACGCCCTGCGACATCGCCTCCGGCCCCACGGTGGGTGATCCGACCTCCTGCGCCGATGCGCTGGCCATCATTCAGCGCTATCGGATCACGCTGCCGCCCCAGGTGCTGGCGGTGCTGGAAAGCGGCGCGGGGGAATCCATCAAGCCGGATGACGCCCGCCTCACCCGCTGCGAGACACGCATCATCGCCGCCCCCCGCCTAGCCCTGGAAGCCGCCGCCGAGGTGGCCAGGGCAGCAGGCATCCAGCCCTGGCTGCTGGGCGACAGCTACGAAGGCGAGGCCCGGGATGTGGGCAAGGTGATGGGCAGCCTGGCGCGGGAGTGCGCCACCCGCCAGCACCCGTTCCAAGCCCCCTGCGTGCTGATCTCGGGCGGCGAAACCACCGTCACGGTGCGCGGCAGCGGGCGGGGCGGACGCAATGTGGAATTCCTGCTCTCGCTCGGCATCACCCTGGCCGGCACGCCGGGCGTGCATGCCCTGGCGGGCGACACCGACGGGGTGGACGGCCTCGAAGAAATCGCCGGCGCCTATCTGGCCCCGGATACCCTCGCCCGGGCCTGGGCCCTGGGCATGCCGCCCCTGGCGAGCCTGGACAACAACGACGGCCACGGCTTTTTTGGTGCGCTGGGCGACGCCGTCATCACTGGGCCGACGCTGACCAATGTGAATGACTTCCGGGCGGTGTTGATCCTGCCTACGGCCTGACTCCGCCAAGCCCATGCAACAAAGGCCATCCTGGGAGGGTGGCCTTTTTCATGGACGCTGCGTGGTATCGAAGGAAGGCATGACAAGCGTGCTTCACACCCCTTAACCCTCAGGGCAACAATGCCAATGGGTGTGCCCGAACAACTGATTTCTAATTTTTCTGATTTTTTTCACATATTAACGTGACAAATGAATATTTTTCAGTTTTTCAAATCGCATTTGCAGCCCTTGACTTAACCTAGCCCGGCCTTCAAGGAGCTCGGGGCTCACCTGCATTGCGGGGTGCACCGGACGTCCAGCCTGTCCGGCCATCAGAACCACGTTTGCAGTGAGCCTCCATGCCCTTTTTTCAGACTCGGCCAACACCTTCAAGCCTTCGGATGGGCGTAGGGCTGGGCCGTTTCATCCTGCCGCTTCTGCTGGCCGCTTGCACCCCCGACGCGCCCCCAACCCACTCGCCAGGTTTACGCTTGCCGGAGCACTACGTGGGCAACCTGGGCGGCATGGCCGTCCGGATTCCAGCCCATTGCATCGAGTTGGTGGAATACGACGGAGACCCCCGAATCGGGGAGGCGCGCAGCACGCCTGCGCCCCCCCGGGATTTCCGTTCACGGCTGCGCAGCTTTGGCCTGACGAGTCATTTTCCGGAGATGACCTGCCCGCCTTTGAAGGACACCCCCCAACGCTCTGGCAAGGCCCCGGGCAAACCCGATCCGAATCAGGTGTACATCGGGATCAATGCAGGGGAGATCTACCCTCGCGCCGGGGCTCTGGCGGCTGACCGAAACGCCCAGGTAGTGATCAACAGTCTGCAACACCCGGGCCCTTACTGGTTTGCCAACTACGAACGCCTACCGGGCCAGACCTTTGGCCTGGACGCCTATGTGGTCACCGGCCAAGACCCCAAAACCGGCCAACCGGCCCGAGACAGCCTGGACACCGATGAGGTGTTCATCCATCTGCAGCCCACAGGCCAGGCAGACACTTTCATCAGTTGCAACAAGGGCCGCCCCCCTGCCGGCCAGGCCCGCTGCCAGATGCGCACGGGCATGGAGCCCGCAGCCGAAGTGCGGCTGAACATCAGTTTTCCCCAGAGCCTACTCCCCCACTGGCAAGACATCCGCCAGGGGGCGGCTGCACTCATTTCCAGTTTCAAGGCCGAGCACAGCAGCACGGCCCGCCGCATCGACCACGACACCAATAGGCCCAACAACACCCGGGCCGCTTCTCTCCGCTCTCCAAGCTAAAAGGGAATCACCATGCCGCAATCCATTACTTCTTCCCAGCTCCAGGGTATGCAACAAGCCGTCCAGACGGGCGGCGTGAACGCCGCCATTCAGGCCTATGGCAGCTTGTACGGCCAAGGCTACAACTACGCAGGCTGGGCCCAGGGCGTTGCTACGGGCAACTCCCTGAGCGGCCAGGCGGCCCTCAGCTACTTGGAAGGCACGGCCCTGATGGGGATTGGTGGAGACTCCTGCCGCAATCTCACGCAGCAGCAGATCGATCAGATCCGCACCGATATGGCCCAGCGCACGCTGCAGGAATACCAACGGATTGCGAACGAAAATAATGGTGTGCTGGATCGGGATCTCACCTATCAGGAAACCCGAGCAGTGCACCAGGATGTCTTTGAGCGCAATGGGCTGAGCCTGGACAACTGGACGCTGAACGCCCCCATGGATCTGATCGGCAGCCGTTATGGCGATGCGGCAGTTGAGAATCTGTGGCAACAGCTACGGGATACGGGAGGAGATGGTGTCGACGCCTCTGTGCTGAACAGCATTCTGCTGACCTTCATGGCGGGGGCCAGCAACTCCCAGAATCCGGATGTGCGCAATACGGCTGACCAATGGCTAGATCGGTTTGACGATTTTTCCACTTGGCTCGACATCATCGGCAAGACCCTGAAGCAGAACTTCGACGATCTGCTCGACACCATTTCGGACATCATCGGCACCACCCCCGACCCCCTGGTCAAGACCATTCGCTACGTAGACCCGCTGGTGCTGGACCTGGATGGTGATGGACTGGAGATCACCCCCCTTGCCCGGGGCGTGCTGTTTGATGCCAACAACGATGGCATCCGCACCGGGACGGCCTGGGTGGGTGGCGATGATGGCATTCTGGCCCTGGATCGCAACGGCAACGGCAGCATCGACTCGGGGCAGGAGCTGTTTGGTGACGAAACCCTGCTGGCCAATGGCCAGAAGGCGGCCAACGGCTTTGCCGCCTTGCGGGAGCTGGACACCGGCAGCCTGGTGGATGGGGTGCTGACGGGGGCCAACGATGGGGTGTTTGACGCCAAGGATGCCCAGTTTGCCAACCTGCGTGTCTGGCGCGATCTGAACCAAGACGGGATCAGCCAAGCCAATGAGCTGAAAACCCTGGCCGACACGGGCATCACCAGCATCAAGCTCACCAGCACCGCCACCAATACCAACTACGGCGATGCGATCCTGGCCCAGAGCGGCAGCTTCACCCGCACGGATGCAAGCAGCGGCCAGGCCGGCAGCTTCATCCTGGCCCAGAACAACTTTAACCGGGCTTTCACACCGATCAGCATCAGCGGCGCTGCCCAGGCCCTGCCCGACCTGAAGGGGAGCGGCTGGGTGCGCGACCTGCGCGAAGCCGCCACCCTGAGCCCGACCCTGATCGGCCTGCTGGATCAGGCCCAGGATGCCACCACCCGGGCCGCTTACAAGGACTCCGTGGCCCAGCTGCTGCGTACCTGGGGCAATGAGTCGGCCTACACCAGCGCCAGCAAGCAGGCCCAAGGCGCCGGCTATGGCCTGATCCTGAGCGACCCCCTGGATGCCCAGGAAGCCGGCTGGATGGACAAGGCCATCAAGGCCAGCGCCGCCGAGCGCAACGCCTTCCGCACCACCCTGACCGCTACCGAGCTGAGCAAGTTCGACGCCATGCGCGAACGGATGGTGGGCGGTCTGGAAAAGATCTACGCCTACGAGGCCTTCACCGGCCACACCTTCCTCAACTGGTCCCAGATCCAGGGTGACGCCACCAACTATGTGCCTCGCTTTGTCTCTGGCGGGCGGGTGCCGGTAGAAGTGTCAGTGCCGCTCTCCCAGATCATCTACGAGAACCGGAATGCCTTCATGTCCAGCCAATCGGGCTACATCCGGGTCAACATCCCGACGCCCCCGAGCGGCCTGCCCCACGTGGAAACCCTGTGGAACCGGCTGGTGGACGATGCCAGCAACAACCTGATGCCCACCCTGCGGCTGGGAAGCTACCTGGAGCTGCTGGATCTGCAGATCGAAGCGACCAGTGTCCGCTACGACTTCACCCGGCTGAACAACAGCCTGAACAGCGCCGTGAGCGCCAACGCCTACGAAGGCTCGGCCCTGGTGCTGGATCTGTACCGCACCTACGGCAAGGCCCTGGACGGGCTGGGTTGGGGCGGAACCGAGCGGGTGCGCGGCATGATGCAACAGGCCATCAGCAATACCGATGTGCGCAATGCCTTCACCGCCACCGGCCTCAACTTCTTCACCGGGGCCAGCACTGCGGGCTCCGAAGGCAATGATGCCTACGCGGGCACGAGCAGCGCCAACACCTTCAGCGGCGGCGCGGGTAACGACCTGATCGATGGCCAGGACGGGAACGACTACCTGTCGGGCGGCTCCGGGGATGATCTGCTGCTGGGTGGAAATGGTAACGACACTCTGTATGGCAACGACGGGGCCGACACCCTGGACGGTGGTACAGGCAACGACTACCTCTCCGGTGGCGCCGGGGCCGATGTGTATCTGTTTGGCCGGGGCTCGGGCCAAGACACGATCTACAACTACGATGGCGAAGCGCTCGGCACCAACCCGGACACCATCCAACTGGGGGCAGGCATTAGCGCCAGCCACATCAACATCACCCGGAGCGGAGATGATCTGCTGATTCGCATCAACGGCACCGATGACAGCCTGCGGGTGCAGAGCTACTTCTACAACGATGCCAATTCGAGCTATGCGGTCGAAAACCTGAAGTTTGCCGATGGCACGGTCTGGGACATCGAAAGCATCAAGACCCGGGTGCTGGTTGCCACCGTAGGCAACGATGTGCTCTACGGTTATGGCGGCAATGACACCCTCAGTGCCGGCGATGGCAACGACACGGTGTACGGCAACGGCGGCGATGATCTGATCAACGGCAATACGGGCAACGACCAGATCCAGGGGGGCGACGGCAACGACGACCTACGGGGCGGCACCGGCTATGACACCCTGTACGGTGGCAACGGCAACGACCGTCTGCAAGGGGACGAGTACAACGACACCCTGTACGGCGATGCGGGCAACGACACCCTGGATGGTGGCACAGGCAACGATTACCTCTCCGGTGGCGCCGGGGCCGACGTGTATCTGTTTGGCCGGGGCTCGGGCCAAGACACGATCTACAACTACGATGGCGAAGCGCTCGGCACCAACCCGGACACCATCCAACTGGGGGCAGGCATTAGCGCCAGCCACATCAACATCACCCGGAGCGGAGATGATCTGCTGATTCGCATCAACGGCACCGATGACAGCCTGCGGGTGCAGAGCTACTTCTACAACGATGCCAATTCGAGCTATGCGGTCGAAAACCTGAAGTTTGCCGATGGCACCATCTGGGATGCAAGCACCCTCAAGACCAAGGCCCTGAGCAGCACCACCGGCAATGACGTGCTGTATGGCTATGCCACCAACGACACCATCAGCGCTGGCGACGGTAACGATCAGGTGTATGGCAATGCGGGCGATGATCTGCTTAACGGCAGCACCGGCAACGACACCCTACAAGGGGGCGATGGCAACGACAGCGTGATCGGCGGTACCGGAAACGACTATCTGTATGGGGGTAACGGCAACGACCTAGTGCAAGGGAACGAGCATAACGACACCTTGTATGGCGATGCCGGCAACGACACCCTGGACGGGGGCAGTGGCGACGATTATCTCTCCGGCGGTTCTGGCGCCGACACCTACCTATTCGGGCGGGGTGCGGGACAAGACACCATTGCCAACTACGATGGCGAGGCTGCGGGCACCAACCCCGACACCATCTTGCTGGGTAGCGGCATCAGCACCAGCCAGATCACCCTCCTCCGCCAATATGATGACCTGCTGATCCGCATCAACGGCACCGATGACAGCCTGCGTATCCAGAGCTATTTCACCAATGACGGCAGTTCCTCCTACGCGGTGGAAAACCTGCAGTTTGCTGATGGCACGCTCTGGGATGTGGCCACGATCAAGGCCCGCGTAATCGTGCCAACGAGCGGCAACGATGCGCTCTACGGCTATGCCGACAATGACACCCTGAGCGGCGGGGATGGCAATGACACCCTGTACGGCAACGGGGGCGATGACGTGCTAAGCGGTGCCAGCGGTGCCGATTACCTGGTCGGTGGTGATGGAAACGACACTTTGACGGGAGGCACCGGCAACGACAGCTTCTACGGAGGGAATGGCAATGATCTGGTCCAGGGCAATGAAGGCAACGACACCCTGAATGGAGACGCTGGCAACGACACCCTGGATGGTGGCAGCGGCAATGACTATCTCTCCGGCGGAGCAGGCGCTGACACCTATCTGTTTGGCAAGGGCTCGGGCCAGGATACGATCTACAACTACGACGGAGAAGCACTTGGCACCAATCCCGACACCATCCAACTGGGCGCAGGGATCAGCACAGCTCAGATCAGCCTGCAGCGGCAATACGATGATCTGATCATCCGCATCAACGGCAGCGACGACAGCCTGACGGTTCAGAACTACTTCAACAGCGACGGCGCCGCCAGCTACGCCGTCGAAAACCTGAAGTTTGCCGATGGCACCGTCTGGGACGTGGCCACCATCAAGACCAAGGCCCTGATCTGCACTACCGGCAATGACGTGCTGTATGGCTATGCCACCAACGACACCATCAGCGCTGGCGACGGTAACGATCAGGTGTCTGGCAATGCGGGTGATGATCTGCTTAACGGCAGCTCTGGCAATGACACCGTTCAAGGGGGCGACGGCAACGACACCGTGCGCGGCGGCACTGGAAGCGATTACCTTTACGGGGGCAACGGCAACGACCAGGTGCAAGGGAACGAGCATAACGACACTCTGTATGGAGATGCCGGCAACGACACCCTGGACGGGGGGAGCGGTGATGATTACCTATCGGGCGGAGCTGGAGCCGATGTATATCTGTTCGGCAAAGGCTCAGGCCAGGACACGATCTACAACTACAGCAATGACAACATCAATCTGGTGCAGGACACCCTCCAGTTAGGAGCGGGAATCAACGCGGACAACATCACCCTCACCCGCCAGTATGACAACCTGATCATTCAACTCACCGACACGGACGACAGTCTGGTTGTCCAAAGCTACTTCTACAATGACACCGCCTCCAGTTATGGCGCACTCAACCTGAAGTTTGCCGACGGCAGCCTCTGGAATTCCGAGGCGGTCAAAACTCGGGTCCAGCAGCCCAGCACCGGCAATGACACCCTCTACGGCTACACAGGCAATGACAGCCTGAGCGGTGATGAAGGGAACGATCTGCTCTACGGCTACGCGGGCAATGACCTGCTGGATGGCGGCTCCGGCGGCGACAACCTCCAGGGCGGTGACGGCAACGACACGCTCCAGGGTGGCAGCGGCCAAGATACGCTGTATGGTGGCAATGGCAACGACCTGCTCCAAGGCGGCAGCTACAGCGACACCCTGTATGGCGATGCCGGTAACGACACCCTGGATGGCGGAAGCGGCAACGACTACCTCTCCGGCGGCACAGGGGCCGACACCTACCTGTTCGGGCGCGGCTCCGGCCAGGACACCGTGTACAACTACGACGGCGAAGCCGTGGGCAGCAACCCGGACACCATCCAACTCGGCGCAAACCTGGGCGCCTCAGACCTGACCCTGACCCGCAGCGGGGATGATCTGCTGATCCAGATCAATGGCACCGATGACAGCCTGCGCGTTCAGGCTTACTTCAATACCGATGGCGCCTCCAGCTACGTGGTGGAAAACCTCCGCTTTGCCGATGGCACCCAGTGGAACTACGCCACCGTCAAGGCCGCCTTGTCTACCGCCACGCCCCCGAGCAATCTGAACCTGAGCGGCGGCAACGCAGGCGATCTGCTCCAAGGCGGACTGGGTAATGACAACCTATACGGCTACGGCGGCAACGACACCCTGGATGGCGGTGCCGGCAACGACTACCTGGACGGGGGCTACGGCAACGACACCTACCTGTTCGGGCGCGGCTCCGGCAAAGACACCATCAGCGCCTATGAGAACACCGCTGGCAAGCTGGATGTGGTTCAGCTGGGCGCCGGCATCACCACTGCCGATATCAGCCTGGCCCGGGATGGCGACACCCTGGTGCTCGGCATCAAGGGCAGCAGCGACAGCCTGCGCATCAACAGCTATTTCTACAACGATGCCACCTACGGCTACCAAATCGAGCAAATCCGCTTTGCCGATGGCAGTAGCTGGGACGTAGCCACCGTGAAAACGCGAGTCCTCACGGCCACCAGCGAAAACGACACCCTGTACGGCTACGCCAGCGCCGACACCATCAACGCCCTGGCCGGCGACGACACGGTCTATGCCAAGGCTGGCAACGACAGCCTGGACGGCGGCAGCGGCCAGGATCGGCTGTATGGCGAAGACGGGGATGACCTGCTCCTGGGTGGTACCCAGAACGACACCCTGGACGGCGGTAACGGTGCCGACAACCTCCAGGGCCAGGATGGGGATGACACCCTGTACGGTTATGCAGGCAATGACACGCTGGACGGAGGCAGCGGCAATGACTACATGGATGGCGGCAGCGGTAATGACACCTACCGCTTCGGCCAGGGCAGCAACACCGACAGCATCTCCAACTATGACTCGACGGGTACCGAAAACGACCGAGTCGCCCTGGGCAATAACATCAGCGAAAGTCAGGTCTGGCTCCAGCGCAGCGGCAATGACCTGCAACTGACCCTGATCGAAACCAACGACAAGCTGACCGTCCGCAACTGGTACAGCGGTGCGGCCTACCATGTGGATGGCTTCGACCTGAGCAACGGCAAGCATTTGCTGGAAGGTCAGGTGGATGCGCTGGTGTCTGCGATGGCCGCCTTCTCTCCCCCGGTGCCGGGCCAGACCGCCCTCCCGGCTGACTACCAGACGGCCCTCAATCCGGTGATTGCGGCCAGCTGGAAGTAAAAAGCGCAAGGTTGGTCGGTTCAGGTCTAAACAGATCGGAACCGGCCAAACCCACGCCACATGCTGCCAAACATGCTGCTAATACAGGCGCGAGCCCCCCTTGCCAGACCTGGCAAGGGGTTTTTTACATACAAATCTGCGTACATACGTATCCTTGCATCCTCATACCTTTGTACTTTTGTACCTTTAGATTCTTTACAAAAACCCGCTGAGTTCGATGGCTGAGATTCCTTCCGAAACCCCCCGCAGCAACGACCCGCGCCTGAGCGTGGTGGAATCCGAACCCGCCACAGCCGGCGAGCCCCCTCGCCCTGAGCCCGATACGGGCCTGATCTGCCTTGTAATGCTGGCCCGCCTGCACGGCGTGGCCGCCGATCCGGATCAGCTGAGCCACGAATTTGGCCATGGCCAGCCCTTCGGCACCACCGAAATCCTGCTCGCCGCCAAACGGCTGGAGCTGAAAGCCAAAGTGGTGCGCACCGAAACCGCCCGCCTTCCCAAGACGCCCCTGCCAGCGCTGGCCCTGGGCCGAGGCACAGACGGGCGCCCCTGTTTCTTCGTGCTGGCCCGGGTCGAAGGCCAGCAGGCCCTGATCCAGGACCCCATCGCCGGCCGCCCAGAAAACATCAGCCTCGAAGCCCTGGAAGCCCGCTGGAGCGGGGAGCTGATCCTGTTGACCTCCCGGGCCTCCATGGCGGGGGATCTGGCCAAGTTTGACTTCACCTGGTTCATCCCGGCCATCGTCAAGTACCGCAAGCTGCTGGGCGAGGTGCTGCTGGTGAGTCTGGCACTCCAACTCTTTGCCCTCATTACCCCCCTGTTCTTTCAGGTGGTGATGGACAAGGTGCTGGTGCACCGGGGCTTCACCACGCTGGACGTGATCGCGGTGGGGCTGGGTGTGGTGGTGCTGTTCGAGGTCTGCCTCACGGCGCTGCGCACCTACGTGTTTGCCCACACCACGAGCCGGATCGATGTGGAACTGGGCGCACGCCTGTTCCGCCACCTGCTCACCCTGCCCCTGGCCTACTTCCAGGCGCGCCGGGTGGGGGATTCGGTAGCCCGGGTGCGGGAGTTGGAGAACATCCGCTCCTTCCTCACCGGCAATGCCATCACCCTGGTGCTGGATTTGCTGTTCTCGGTGGTATTCCTGTCGGTGATGTTCTATTACAGCGGCTGGCTGACCCTGATCGTGGTGATCTCGCTGCCCTGTTACCTGGGCCTGTCCCTGGGCTTCACCCCGGTACTGCGCGCCCGCCTCCATGAAAAATTCAACCGCAGCGCCGAGAACCAGGCTTTTCTGGTGGAAACCGTAAGCGGCATCGACACGGTCAAAGCCATGGCCGTCGAACCCCACTGGACCCGCAAATGGGACAACCAGCTGGCGGCCTATGTCTCCTCCAGCTTCCGTACCTCCACCATCAGCACCCTGGCCAACAGCGGCGTCACCCTGGTATCCAAGCTGGTCACCGTGGCCACCATGTACGTGGGCGCACGGCTGGTGATCGACGGGCAACTCTCGGTGGGCCAGCTGATCGCCTTCAACATGCTGGCCGGCCAGGTCTCCCAGCCGGTGATGCGCCTGGCCCAGATGTGGACAGACTTCCAGCAAACCGGCATCTCGGTCCAGCGCCTGGGGGACATCCTCAACACCCGCACCGAACTGGCTGGCACCAAGAGCGCCCTGCCCCCCC
>JAJTBM010000597.1 GCA_021286885.1 Rhodocyclales bacterium | reverse complement strand
CCGTGCAGCGGGCCAAGGACTACATCGTCGAGGGCGACATCATGCAGGTGGTGCTGTCCCAGCGCATGAGCAAGCCCTTCGGTGCCACGCCCCTGGCCCTGTACCGGGCGATTCGCAGCCTGAACCCGTCCCCCTACATGTTCTACTTCAACTTTGAAGATTTTCATGTGGTGGGCGCTTCCCCCGAAATCCTGGTGCGGCTGGAGGGTGACAAGGTCACCGTGCGGCCCATCGCCGGTACCCGCAAGCGCGGTCACAATGAAGCCGAAGATCTGGCCCTCGAAGCCGACCTGCTGGCCGATGAGAAAGAACGCGCCGAACACGTCCAGCTCCTGGATCTGGGCCGTAACGATTGTGGTCGGGTGGCCAAGACCGGCAGCGTGCGGGTGACTGACCGCTTCACCATCGAGCGCTACTCCCACGTGATGCACATCGTCTCCAACGTGGAAGGCGAGCTCAAGGACGGCCTCAACGCCCTGGCCGTGCTGCGCGCCACCTTCCCGGCGGGCACCGTGTCTGGCGCCCCCAAGCTGCGCGCCATGGAAATCATCGACGAGCTGGAACCCACCAAGCGCGGGATCTACGCCGGTTCGGTGGGCTACATCGGCTTCCACGGCGACATGGACCTGGCCATCGCCATCCGCACCGCCGTGCTCAAGGATGGGCAGATTCACGTCCAGGCCGGCGCCGGCATCGTGGCCGACTCCAACCCCGAAGCCGAATGGCAGGAAACCCAAAGCAAGGCCCGCGCAATGCTGCGTGCCGCCGAAATTGCCGAAGCCGGGCTCGACACCAAATTTTGAGCCCCGTCGCCGGGCTGCCCTGCGGCCCGCGCCATGCACCACGCAATTCAATGTTTTGCAGACCTGCTGAGGATGCCCCTCCGGCATCCCGGCCCAAGCACAATCAGGGGTACCCCGTCATTCCCAAGCCGGAGCGGGGGCCCCGGGGATCAAGGATTTAGCCATGCTGCTGATGATCGACAACTACGACAGCTTCACCTACAACCTGGTGCAATACTTTGGCGAACTGGGCGCCGACGTGCGCGTGCACCGCAATGACGAAATCACCATCGAACAGATCGTGCAGATGAAGCCCGATCAGATCGTGGTCTCCCCCGGCCCCTGCTCCCCGGCGGAAGCGGGTATTTCGGTGGCCGCGATTCGTGAATTCGCCGGCAAGATTCCGCTGCTTGGGGTGTGCCTGGGCCACCAGAGCATCGGGGCCGCGTTTGGCGGCAACATCATCCACGCCAAGCGCCTGATGCACGGCAAGACTTCGCCGGTGCACCACCTCAACCAGGGCGTGTTTTCCGGCCTGCCCAACCCGGTCACCTGCACCCGCTACCACTCCCTCGCCATCGAGCGCGAAACCCTGCCCGACTGCCTGGAAGTGACCGCCTGGACCGAAGACGGCGAGATCATGGGCGTGCGCCACAAGGATTTCCATGTGGAAGGCGTGCAGTTCCACCCGGAATCCATCCTCACCGAGCATGGCCACGACATGCTGCGCAATTTCCTCGAACAATCCAAAGCCTGACCGGAGCCGCCATGACCATCACTGCCCAGGAAGCCCTGCAACGCAC
>JAJTBM010000596.1 GCA_021286885.1 Rhodocyclales bacterium | reverse complement strand
TGAATTCGCTCACCCACACCCAGGGATTGGCCGCCCAGGAGCAGGGCCGGGGCCAGTGAGAGCTTCTGGCGTTCCAAAGGTCAAACTGCTTGCGGGGCTTGATGCGACGGCCCATGTGCTTTGGGAGGCGCTTGGCGTTGATGGACTCCCAAAGGGTGTAAAAGCTGGTGCGCGCAAATTCTAGTGGCATATCAGCTGCCTGATAGTTGCGGTAGCATCCACCAGGTGAGAGCTGTTCCATGCCCTCGGCCACCGCATCCGCCTCGCTGATGTCCTGGACACGTTGGACGCGCACCGCTTCTATCTTCAGCAGTATCCTGGCGTTCGTGCGGCGCATGTGGATGGATGGGCTCCACTTGGAGGGTCGGAACTGAAGGGGGCCACTGGGTTTGCCGTTGATCTCAACCACATTGGTCTGGTGCTTCTGCCAGATCACCGCGCCGTCGGCCTGATAGACCGTGCCATAGCGCAGCATCCCGGATACGCAGGACTCATCATCAGAGAGCGCAAGGGGGCCAACAACGCGGCTGGAATCCGCCTGGAGTTGGCCAGACACCACGGGCCGGTGCGCCTCCCGCACCCACAGGTGGTCACCGGGGCGGCCATAGGGGCACGGGAAGCCGTCCTTGTACTTCTCCCGGGTGATCTCGGCCAGGCCCTCATGATCACCGGGCCACCAGGCAATCCAGCCTGTTTCTCGCGCGTGGTGCACGGCACCGGCCCAGCAGTCGTGATGGAAGGCCTCCTGCAACAGCCGCCGCGTCTGGGTTTTGTGTCCGGCCAGGATGGCGCGCACCATCGGGCCATTGAAGATGATGGGGTGTTCGCTCATGCCGGCACCACGCCCAACTGCTGGGCGGCCAGCTTGAGGCCCAGCCACCAGGCGACGGCGCGGCTGAACGGAACTTCTCCCACCCGGCAGAGGATGTTAGCCTCCTCGCTGTCAAGATCATTGTCGTGGTATAGCCTGGCTACCACTTGCGCTTCCCATTCGGCGGACGAAGAGCAGTCATCCAAGTCCTTGAGCACTTGCGTTAGCTTGGTCCCCCGCATGCGAAGGCCAAGCTGCCAGTCTTTCCAGCACTTACGCAGGTCGGCCCTACCCTTTCCCCTATCCCATCCATGTGGACGGAGGCCCATTTCGCTGGCCTGACACTTCCCCATGAAATAATCGAAGTTGCAGCCCGCCAGGAACTCCAGGGACAGCCCGCGCCCATACCAAACGAACGCGGCTTCGCCAAGATCACCGTGGACATGCAACACCTTGCCGGCATCCATGAGGATGTAGACCACATGGTTAATGACGGTGCCAGGCCGTGCCCAACGTAGGAGTTGGCACCCCTCGCCCAGGGGGGAGAGCGCAGCCTTGTGGCTCGCGAACTCATGCCGCCAGTCGGTGATTAATCGGTCGAGATAGGGATCGGTCATGCCCGCACCGCCTTTCCGAGCGGAAGCTCCTGGCGCGGGTCTTCGTGATCCTCCAGCGGTCTATCCAGGCTGATTCCATCCGCCGCCTGGCGGCCGAGGTCCAGGCCAACCATCGAGATATCGTCATTATGGGCGGACTTGAATTTACCCAACTCACCC
>JAJTBM010000595.1 GCA_021286885.1 Rhodocyclales bacterium | reverse complement strand
GCGCTACATCGCCGCGTTCAACGCCATGGAACAGGCCCTGCGCCAGCGCGCGCCCCTGCCCACCGTGGCCTCTTCCCTGCTCAAGATGAACCGGGCCCGGGAACGCCGGGTGCTGGAGATGTTCGTGGCGGGCCACACGCCCACGGAAATCGCCAAGCATTTCAAGGTGAGCCGCACCTTGATCAGCCTGGTGGTGCATGGCAAGTACCAGTTCGCCCCTGGCTCCGGGGCGCCGGAGTGCAGCCCCGAGCTGATCGCCGCCGTGGCGGCCAAGCACCTGGCCAATGAGCAGGCAGCGCTGGCCCAGGCCCAGGAGCGGGCCGCCCAGCGTTTCCTGACCACGGCCAACAACCAGGACCTGGCCAGCGCCCTGGAGCAGGTGGGCCGCCACCTGCAGCAGCCCCCGGCCCTGGCCCTCTCCGCACCGGAAGGAGGTGTGTGATGAACGAGAACTGGAACCTGGTGATGGACGTGAGCGGTAACGTGCGGCGCATGGGCAGCTTGTCGCTGGCCGCCACCTGCCTGGCTTCGGGCTCGGCCCCGACAGATAAGCGCCAGGTGGAGGCGGCAATCCTGGATCTGCTGGATACCATCGAGATGCTGGCCCGGATCACCGAGGGCAAGGTGGATGAGCTGGAGCAGAAGGTCGCCTGACGAGGCGCTTTCCCCACAAACGAACCCCGGCCATGCGCCGGGGTTGTTTTTTGGGGAGCCCGGCAGCCAGCAAGTTACCTAGACCAGCGTTACCGGGCTCCGTAGAGCGTTAATGGGTTTTCCCGCACGGCGTTGCAGCCACCCATCCCCAAGAGCGCAAGCTTGGCGGGTTTCTGTCGCCCGGCCTCATTCGAGGTAATCCCCCACCATTTCGAGTATGGCAGCCCGGTCCTCGGCGGACACGCCCAGGAAGGGGCGCGCCGGGATATCGCCCCAGGGGGCGCCCCCGCCCAGGCTCCCCTTGGCAGCCCCAAATTGCTGCACGGCCGCCTGGATACGGTTGCTGCCGATCTCGAGCACGGTGTCGTTGGCTTGGTAGATGATCTGGTCGCCCAGGAGCCGGGTAGCCCCGACCAAGGGCTTCTTGCCCATGGCGGCGGCCTCGCCCTTCTTGTTGATCTTGCCGGTCTTGCTGCTATAGCCGCCCCGGGCGCCCACGTAGCGTTCCAGGGTGGTTCGGCTGTTGGGGGCCCAGCGGCTGCCGTCTGGCGCCGTTGAGGTGACAAAGCGCTGCTTGGTGGTTTCGGCCAGGTACTCGCCGATCATGAGCAGCAAGGGGCGCGGCTGCTCCAGCTTGCGGAGCTTCTCGGCCAGGGTTTCCCGCAACTCCCGGTCATCGAGGGTGACGCTGATGGTGTCGGCCATGGTCAGGCCTTGCGCTTCAGGAACTCGGGGATGTCGATGGGGCCGGTGGGCATGGGGACTTGCTCATACTGGATGCCCTGGTCGCCGGGCCAGGGGGTGCGGTGGCCTTTGTAGGCTTGCCACAGGGCGTTCGGGATGCCATCTGGAAAGGCGGCACAGCGTTGAAAGCCTTGGTAATGGTTGCAATCCCCGCAGGTGTCGGATTTCCAGGGGCGGCTGCCGGGGCCGTC
>JAJTBM010000594.1 GCA_021286885.1 Rhodocyclales bacterium | reverse complement strand
CCGGAGAGGTTGTCGACAATCGCGATCTCTTCGGAGAGCAGCAGCAGGATGTCGGGAGTGCCCAGTTCATCCTTCTTTTCGGTCTTGGCCAGACGCGGCTCGATGTAGCGCACGGTGTCGTAGCCAAAACAGCCCACCAGACCACCCGCGAAACGCGGCAGGGGCTCGTGGCGCTCGGGCACCTTGATGCGGCTCATGAACTCGGAGACGAAGTTGAGCGGGTCGCCGTAGTCCCGGCGCTCCACCAGTCGGTCGCCGGTGAGCAGCAGCACCGAACGGCCATACACCTGGATGCGGGTGGAGGCGGCCAGGCCGATGATGGAGTAACGCCCGAAGCGCTCCCCGCCCTGCACCGATTCGAGCAGGTAGGAATACGGCTTGTTGGCCAGCTTCAGGTAGATGGAGAGGGGGGTATCCAGGTCGGCATAGGTTTCGACGGTGACCGGGATACGGTTGTAGCCCTGCTCGGCGAGGGCATTGAATTCGGCTTCAGTCATGGAGACTCCAGAAAAAACGATCAAATACGGTGCAGCTGCCTCCCGGGCGGGAAGGCCAGGCGATCAGTAAAAGTTCAGAGGCAACGCCATGACCGACCGCCGTACCCGAGAGATGCGCGGATACGTGCGGCGGAGGCCCCCCTTGCGAAGATCAACCTGCAGGTCACGATGATGTTTTTCCGGAGTATTAGATGCGCTGCAGCAGCAACGGCAGTTCAATGAGGCTGGATACTAGCCCGTCGCATTTGATGCTGTCCACTGCCACACCTTCGCTGTAACCATAGGGCACCAGCACCACGGGCATCCCGCAGGCTTGGGCGGCCTGGGCGTCGTTGGCCGAATCGCCCACCATCAGCGCCTGCTGCACCGCCACACCCAAGGCCGCGCAGGCATGCTGCAGGGGCGCCGGATGGGGCTTCTTGTGGGGCAGCGTATCGCCACCGACCGTTGCCGCAAAGTAGCGGGCCAGATCCAGCTTTTCCAGCAGGGTGAAGGTGAACTCCTCGGGCTTGTTGGTGACACAGGCCAGCGGCAACCCCGCCGCCTGGAGCTGCTCCAGCCCTTCCCGCACGCCCGGATAAAGCAGGCTCTGTTCGCCATTCACCTGGGCGTAGTGGTGGCGGAAGCGGGCCACCGCCGCGTCAATCTCGGCCTGGGGGGTGTGTTCGTCAGCCCCCAGGCAGCGGCGCACCAGGTTGAGCATCCCCTTGCCGACAAAGGTACGCACCCGCTCCACCGAATGGGGCGGGCGGCCCAGATCCACCATCATGCGATGGCAGGCCTCGGCCAGGTCGGGGATGGAATCCACCAGGGTGCCGTCCAGGTCGAACAGCACCGCCTTGATGCGCCCGGTTTCCATAAAATCAGACCTCGGCCAGGGCAGAACGCAGACGACCGATCACGCTGTTGTAGCGGTTCGGATCGCTATCCAGCCCGGCGCCATACACGGCAGAACCGGCCACGAAGGTATCGGCGCCGGCGCGGGCGATTTCGGCGATGTTATCCACCTTCACCCCACCGTCGATCTCCAGCAGGATCTGGCGCCCGGTGCGGGCGGTGTAGGCGTCGATCTTGGCGCGGGCTTCGCGCAGCTTGTCGA
>JAJTBM010000593.1 GCA_021286885.1 Rhodocyclales bacterium | reverse complement strand
CAGCTTTGTTGAACCGGTGAATCTCATCCACAAACAGGATGGTGCGCCGCCCCCGGGCCCGGTATTGCTCGGCCTGCTCCATGGCGGCGCGGATGTCCTTGACCCCGGAAAACACCGCCGAGAGAGCGATGAATTCGCATTCAAAGGCGGTGGCGGTGAGCCGTGCCAGGGTGGTTTTACCAACGCCCGGCGGGCCCCACAGGATCATGGAATGGGGCTTGCCCGATTGAAAGGCCAGGGCCAGGGGTTTGCCCGGGCCCAGCAGATGGCGCTGGCCGATGACTTCGTCGATGCGCCGGGGGCGCAGGGCTTCGGCCAGGGGCTGACCGGGGCTGGGCGGGGTGTCGAACAGATCAGCCATGGGCGGGGATGGCGGTGAGGATGAGGGTTTACTCGCCCACCACATCGGCCCCCTTGGGGGGGACGAAATGGAAGAGGCCGGCATCCAGGCTGGGGTTGCGTTCCATCTGGCCAAACTGGAGGGCGGTGGTCTGGCCAAAGTTGTCGGTGAGCACCATGGCACGCAGCTGGCCGCCGGCAAAACCCATGCGGATCAGCTCGAAGCTGCTTTCGCTCTTGGGCGTTGCATCCACCCATTCGAGGCCTTCGGCGCTGCCGGCATCCTTGAGGGTGAAGTTTTTGTCGAGGGCATTGTCGCCGGCCAGAATCGCGGCGGGGGTGCTGCCTAGGGCCTGACCGAGCTTTTTGGTGGTGACCTGGTTGAGCTCGGGATCGAAGGCCCACAGCTTGCTGCCATCGCCCACCAGCACCTGGGCGTAGGGCTTTTCATACACCCAGCGGAATTTGCCCGGGCGCGAAAACGCGAAGCTGCCGGTGGCCTGCTGGGGCTTGCGCCCGGAGCGGGAGTACACCTGTTGGGTGAAGCTGCCCTTGGCACTGCGGGTGCCTTCCATGAACTGGCGCAGCTGGGCGAGCCCGTCGGCCCGGGCCGGCAGGGTGAATCCGAGGGTGGCGCCCGCCAGCAGGGCGAGCATCAGGTGGCGGCGGGCAGAACTGAACAGGGTTTGCATCATTCTCCTTCCCGGGGCGGCACGACCACTTCCCGGTTTCCGTTGGAGCCCATGGGCGAGATGAGCCCCGAGCGTTCCATTTGTTCGATCAGGCGGGCGGCCCGGTTGTAGCCGATGCGCAGGTGGCGCTGGACCAGGGAGATGGACGGGCGCCGGGTCTTGAGCACCACTTCGACGGCCTGATCGTAGAGCGGATCGGCCTCTTCGGCTTCGCCCCCTTCGGCGCCCAGGTCGCCGCCTTCTTCTTCGGGCGGGGTGAGGATGCCGTCCACGTAGTCCGGGCTGCCGGTGGCCTTGAGGTATTCGACCACCTTGTGGACTTCATGGTCGGCCACAAAGGCGCCGTGCACCCGCACCGGCAGGCCGGTGCCCGGGGCGAGGAAGAGCATGTCGCCCATCCCGAGCAGGGTTTCGGCGCCCATCTGGTCGAGGATGGTGCGGGAGTCGATCTTGCTCGACACCTGGAAGGCGATCCGGGTGGGAATATTGGCCTTGATGAGGCCGGTGATCACATCCACGCTGGGGCGCTGGGTGGCGAGGATCAGGTGGATGCCGGCGGCGCGGGCCTTC
>JAJTBM010000062.1 GCA_021286885.1 Rhodocyclales bacterium | reverse complement strand
CGTGGCGGGCGAGGGGGCGGTGTTCGCCACCTCCGAGGTGAAGTTCGGGATCATCCCCGCCGCCATCAGCCCCTATGTGCTGCGCGCCATCGGCCCGCGCCAGGCCCAGCGCTACTTTCTGAGCGCCGAGCGCATTCTGGCCGCCCGGGCGGTGGAGCTGGGGCTGGCCCACGAATGCGTGCCCGGCGAGATGCTGGATGCGCGCCTGGGTGAAATCATCCAGGCCCTGCTCCAGGGCGGCCCCCTGGCCCAGCAGGCGGCCAAGCAGCTCATCGCCGCCGTGGCCCATCGCCCGGTGGAGGATGAACTGCTCGAAGACACCGCCCGCCGCATCGCCACCCTGCGCGCCACCCCCGAAGCCCGGGAGGGGCTGGCCGCCTTCCTCGACAAGCGTCCGGCGGCCTGGGTGGCAGGGGCCTAGGCCCTGCGCCCGCGCAGCACACAAAAACGCAAGAACACAAGAACACCAAAAAATTAGGAGACCGCATGTTCACCAAGATCCTGATCGCCAACCGGGGTGAAATCGCCTGCCGGGTCATCAAGACCGCCCGCCGCCTGGGCATCAAGACCGTGGCGGTATATTCCGAGGCCGACGCGGGCGCCCGCCATGTGCGCCTGGCCGATGAGGCGGTGCTGATCGGCCCCGCCCCGGCGCGGGAAAGCTATCTGGTCATCGAGCGCATCATCGCCGCCGCCCGCCAGACCGGCGCCCAGGCCATTCACCCGGGCTACGGCTTTCTTTCGGAAAACGAAGACTTCTGCGCCGCCTGCGAGGCTGCCGGCATCGTGTTCATCGGCCCCCCGGTGGCGGCCATTCATGCCATGGGCTCCAAGTCCGAGGCCAAGAAGCTGATGGAAGCCGCCCGGGTGCCCCTCACCCCCGGCTACCACGGCGACAACCAGGCCCCTGATTTCCTGCGCACCCAGGCCGACGCCATTGGCTACCCGGTGCTCATCAAGGCCGCCGCTGGGGGCGGGGGTAAGGGGATGCGGCTGGTGGAGCAGGGCGCCGACTTCCTGGATGCCCTCGCCTCCTGCCAGCGGGAAGCCCGGGCCAGTTTTGGCTCCGACCACGTGCTGGTGGAAAAGTACATCACCCGCCCGCGCCACATCGAAATCCAGGTGTTTGGCGATACCCACGGCAACTACGTGTATCTGTTCGAGCGGGATTGCTCCGTCCAGCGCCGCCACCAGAAGGTGCTGGAAGAGGCGCCCGCACCGGGCATGAGCCCCGAGCGCCGCGCCGCCATGGGCCAGGCGGCCGTGGAAGCCGCCCGCGCCGTGGGCTATGTGGGCGCCGGTACGGTGGAATTCATCGCCCAGCAGGACGGCAGCTTCTACTTCATGGAGATGAACACCCGGCTCCAGGTGGAACACCCCGTCACCGAGATGATCACCGGGCTGGATCTGGTCGAATGGCAGCTCCGGGTGGCTGCCGGGGAGCCGCTGCCCCTGAATCAGGAGCAGCTTTCCATCCACGGCCATGCCCTGGAGGCCCGCATCTACGCCGAAGACCCGGCCAAGGGCTTCCTGCCCGCCACGGGCCGGCTGGTGCATCTGGCGCCCCCCGAAGAGAGCGCCCATGTGCGGGTGGATACCGGGGTGGAAGAGGGCGACGCCATCAGTCCCCACTACGACCCCATGATTGCCAAGCTCATCGTGTGGGACGTGAACCGGGATCGGGCGCTCGCCCGCATGCTCCAGGCCCTGGCCGATTACCGGGTGGTGGGGGTGGCCAACAACATCGAATTCCTCTCCCGCCTCACCGCCTGCCCGGCCTTTGCCGGGGCGGATCTGGATACCGGCCTGATCGAGCGGGAAAAGGATTACCTCTTCCCCGCCGAGGCCGAAGCCCCCCGCGAAGCCTGGCTGGCCGTGGCGCTGGCCGAGCTGCTGCGTGCCCAGACCCGGGCTGACCGGGATGCCGCCGGGCATGCCGAGCCGGCGTCCCCCTGGCATCTGCAGGATGGCTGGCGTCTCAACGCTGCCCCGCGCTGCCGGCTGATCTTCCGGCTGGGCGAGGTGCAGAAAACGGTGGAGGTGGAGCCCGTGGGCGCCGGCGCCTATGCCCTGGTGCTGGATGGGCGCAGCAGCCGGGTGAGCGGCAGCCTCAATCCCCGGGGCCTGCTGCGGGCCGAGCTGGACGGGCTGCGCACCAGCGTCACGGTGGTGCAGGCCGGCGAGAAGCGCCATGTGTTTACCCATGGCCGTGCCTGGGCCTTCGCCTGCGTGGATCCGCTCCACTTCCAGAGCGAGGGCAGCGGCACCGAAGGGGGGCTGCTGGCGCCCATGCCGGGCAAGGTCATTGCCCTGGTCGCCACCCCCGGCGCCCGGGTGGAGAAGGGCGCCCCGCTGCTGATCCTGGAGGCCATGAAGATGGAGCACACCATCACGGCCCCCAGCACCGGCACCGTCCAGGCCTTCCGCTTTGCGGTGGGCGAGCAGGTGGGCGACGGGGCCGAGCTGGTGGAGTTCGTGCCCGAGGCTGTCCCCGCTTGAGCCCCTCTGGCCATTGCTGTGAACCTGCATCTTTGAACCCGCATCCTCAAGGTCTGCCCATGTCTTTTGCTACGCTTCCCACCCACGTCCGCATTGTTGAAATGGGCCCCCGCGATGGGCTCCAGAACGAAAAGCAGCCGGTGGATACCGCCACCAAGCTGGAACTCATCGCCCGTCTGGGGGCGGCCGGTCTGCCGGCCATTGAGGCCACCGCCTTCGTGTCGCCCAAATGGGTGCCCCAGATGGCCGATGCGCCCCAGGTGCTGGCCGGCATCACCCGCCTGCCCGGGGTGGATTACCCGGTGCTCACCCCCAACCTGCGCGGCTTTGAGGCCGCCCTGGAGGCCGGCGCCCGGGAAGTGGCGGTGTTTGCCGCCGCCTCCGAAACCTTCAGCCAGAAGAACATCAACTGCTCGGTGGCCGAATCCCTGGCCCGCTTCGAGCCCGTGCTGGGCGCAGCCGCCGAGGCCGGGGTGCGGGTGCGTGGTTACGTGTCCTGCGTGGTGGGCTGCCCCTACGAAGGGGCGGTGAATCCGGAGGCCGTTGCCAGCGTGGCGGCGACCCTGCACCAGATGGGCTGCTATGAAGTCAGTCTGGGCGACACCATCGGGGTGGGCACCCCGGGCCAGGTGAGCCGGATGCTGGAGGCGGTGGGTCGCCGGGTGGCGCCGGCACTGCTCGCCGGCCATTACCACGACACCTACGGCCAGGCCCTCGCCAACATCTACGCCTCGCTCCAGCAGGGGGTGGCGGTGTTTGATGCGTCGGTGGCCGGGCTCGGGGGCTGCCCCTATGCCCGGGGCGCTTCCGGCAACGTGGCCACCGAGGACGTGGTATACATGCTGGACGGCCTGGGCATCTCCACCGGCATCCGTTTGGAGGCCCTGGTCGACGTGGCCGCGTGGATCAGCGATGCGTTGGGCCGCCCCCCCGCCTCCCGGGTTGCCCGGGCGCTATTGGCGCGGCGCGGGCCAGGCTGCCCGGGTTGATCCGCCCGGCACGTGTGGTTTGTACGAGATGACCCGCCGCCCATGAGCGGCGGGCGCCCACCGTGTCCCTAGCCCCAAGAGAGTGTTGAGTGTTGCCATGAGTATTCAGTCCCCCTGCATCGGCGTGTGCCAGATGCATCCCGTGCATGCCTGGTGTGAAGGCTGCTTCCGTACCCTCGACGAAATCACCGTCTGGCGTACCGCCTCCGATGCCGACAAGCGCCAGATTCTGGCCCAGGTGGCCCAGCGCCAACAGGCGGTGGATCTGTTCGATAATGACCTGCGCGGCGATTGCGACCGCTGAAGCCCGGAGAGCATCCCCATGAGCGAAGAAAACGATAGCCCCTGCGTGGGCGTCTGCCAGATGGACGAGAGCGGCTATTGCCTGGGCTGCGGGCGCAGTGCCGATGAGATTTTTGGCAGCGATTTTGGCAGCGATTTTGGCAGCGATGACGCTGCGGTGAGTCCTGCCGCTCCGGTGTCCGGGGCCCAGGCGACAGACGGCAGGCTTGGTGCCGGATAATTTGTGTTCCGTGCGTAATTTGTCATAGTCAGGCGTTGTGGTAGTTTGAACAGAGGAGTTTGTTTATCCTTGCGTCCATTCGGGCCTGATGGCTCCTACTCATAAATACCAGGGTCTGACTATGCAACTCGTGCTGATCAGCGGTCTGTCCGGTTCGGGCAAGAGCGTGGCGCTCAACGTGATGGAAGACAGCGGCCATTATGTGGTCGACAATCTGCCGGCCACCCTGTTGCCCCAGCTCGTCTCCCACCTGCGGGCGGCCGGTTACCAGAAAGTCGCGGTGGCGGTGGATGTGCGTTCCGGTGCCAGCATCGCCGCCCTGCCGCGTCAGGTGGAATCCCTGCGCAACATGGTGGATGACTTCCGCTTTCTGTTTCTTGATGCCCGGGATGACACCCTGATTGCGCGCTTCTCCGAAACCCGCCGGCGTCACCCGTTAGGCGACGACTGCATGACCCTGGCCGAGGCCATCGCCAAGGAGCGAGAGGCCCTGGAGCCCATCTCCGAGTTGGGCCAGCGCTTTGACACCAGCGACATCGCCGCCAACACCCTGCGCAACTGGGTCAAGCAGTTCATGAACCTGGATGCCGGTAGCCAGATCACCCTGCTGTTCCAGTCTTTTGGCTTCAAGCACGGCATTCCGGTGGATGCAGATCTGGTGTTTGACGTGCGCTGCCTGCCCAACCCCCACTACGATCCGGTGCTGCGCCCCCTCACCGGGCGCGACCAGCCGGTGATCGACTTCCTCGAGAAGGTGCCCGAAGTCGAGCGCATGATCTACGACATCCAGGGCTTTGTAGCCTCCTGGCTGCCCGCCTATGTGCACGACAACCGCAGCTACCTGACCATCGCCATCGGCTGCACCGGCGGCCAGCACCGCTCGGTGTATGTGGCCGAGCAACTGGGCGCCCGCTTCCGCGAACACGCCCGGGTACTGGTGCGCCACCGCTCCTTCAAATGAAATCCACCGCTGCCCTGCGCCCCTGGCTGGCTGCCTGGGCAGCGTACCTCAGGCCCGGCGACGGGCTGGTGCTGGTGCTTGGCCTGGGGGTGTGCATTGGCGCTGCGCTCAGCCTGTGGCAGGGCGGGCGTCCCGACAAGGCCATCATCAAGACCCGGGGCGAAGTCTTTCTGGAAGTCCCCCTCAGCGCCCCGCGCATCATCGAGGTGCCCGGCCCCCTGGGCATCACCCGCATCGAGATCCAGCCCGGCAAGGCCCGCGTCGCCAGCGACCCCGGCCTGCGCCAGTACTGCGTGCGCCAGGGCTGGCTGAACACCGCCGGCGCGGTGGCCATCTGCGCCCCCAATCAGGTCAGCCTCGCCCTCTCGGGACGGCGTTCGGACTATGACTCCCTCAACTACTGAACACCCCCCGGCGCCCGCAGGGCGGGTGCTGATCCCCACCCCGGATGATCACCGCATCGCCCGCCACGCCGCCGCCGCCATCGTGCTCACCGTGGCCGAGGCAGCGATCCCGCTGCCCCTGCCCGGGGTCAAGCCGGGTCTGGGCAACATCATCACCCTGGTGGTGCTGGCCCGCTGGGGCTGGCGCGATGCGGCCTGGGTCGCCCTGCTGCGGGTGCTGGTGGGCAGCCTGCTGCTGGGCCAGTTTCTGGCCCCGGGCTTCTTTTTGAGCCTCTCGGGCGCGCTCCTTAGCCTCGCCGCCCTGGGCCTGGCGTCCCGTCTCCCGAAGCGCTGGTTCGGCCCGGTCAGCCACAGCATTCTGGCGGCCTTCGCCCACATCGGCGGCCAGCTCATCGTCGCCCGCCTGTGGCTGGTGCCCCACGACGGGGTGTTCTTCCTCGTCCCGGTGTTTGCGCTGGCCTCTACGGTGTTCGGGCTGGTGAACGGGCTGGTGGCGGCCAAGTTGTTGGATGAGGAGGGGGCCGTCCGCCCATGAAAAAAGCCGCCAGAGCGGCGGCTTTGGGGGCGTGCGGCTGACCCTTATTTTTGCTTGCGGCGACGGGACGCCAGCAGGCTCAGACCACCCAGGCCTAGCAGGGCAAGGCTGGTAGGTTCGGGGACGGGGAGGGCGGCATCATTCTTGGTGGCGCCCAGGGAGTACCCATAGCTCAGCGTGATGGACTGCCCTGCAGCCAGCGTACCGATATTGAAACCAAGACCAATGATGTAGTCGCCAAAGCCTACGTTTGCACCAGACAGCCAGTAGGACGGATCAGCGGACCATGAACCATTGCCCACGTTGTGGGTTACAGCGTCAAAGCTGTACAGGCAGATCGTTTGGCCGCTGGAGCTGCCGGTGGCACACACTTGGTTGCTGTTCAGGCGGGAGTTGGAGGTGTTGTAGCTGCCATAGAGGTTGACGTCCGGATCCGGGTCAAGATAACGGCCGAAGGTCAAACCGGTAATGGCACTGGATGTCAGGTTGGTGATCACCGTCTGAATGGAAATGACTTGCGTCCTGCCGAAGTTTTGAAGGGCGTAGGCATTGGTGATTCCGTATCCAGAGACCGAGCTAGACCACGAAGCGCCACCGCCACTCGAAGTGGGGCTGTGGCTGCCGAAGGAGGTGCGTCTCGTGTTGTTGCTGCTGTAGTTACCTGCAGAACCATAGATTGAGAAACCTTCCCACGGCGTACCAGGCGTCAGAAAATCGTTTTCGCCATAGGCCCCCGAGCCGGTCTTGTCAAACAGAATGCCGGGGGACGTAGAACCATTCGAGCCCAGGGTGCCGTAGTCGCTCACGCCGGCTTTGATATAACCATTGGCCAGGGTGAGCGGCGTGGCGAAAGCGGGGGTGCTGCAAACGCAAACGGCACTCAAGACGGCCAAGCTGGCAAGCGCTGAAGGTTTGAATTTCATCTTAGTTGATTTCCTATCCTGTTGTTAATGGATGTATATGACCGATGCAGCTATTTGTGTGACTAAGTACGACTAAGCGACATTGGTACAATTTTGATTTTTATCAAAATCAAAATATCTTCTTCAAATAAAGCTGTGCTGCGCTATTGTGAAAAATTTGCGGAATAGGTTTTTATTTTTGCGTTTTGCATAAATTTATATGCAAGTGTGCTTAATTTTCTGTTAACAGCAAGGTTCAGGCCAGGGACGTAAACTCTTTTTAAAATGCCTGTTTTTCCTTAGGTATGGTTAGTTGCTGTAAAAAATTCCGACTTTCCTTTGCAGAAAGATCACGCAGGTATGACGGTGTTTGATCCAGAAACTGTCTTCGTGATGCAAAGGCTCCGTGTGTATTTTTCTGCAGTGGTGCCAGCTGCGCTTGACAAAAAAATTTCTCACTTGTTTGTAGTAACTTATATCGCACGATCATCGTGATGCCTTTGGCATTGATGCTGTTTGATAAATGTCGCATCCCGGACGATTCCATAGACTTTAGCCTCTACCCACTTTTCATGGCCCGCAAGGCTATGTCAGAGTTAGTGGCTGAGCTCAAAGCATCCAGGAAACACGCGACATGAACATCAAACTGCACAAAAGGGCGCGCACCACCCCCGCCGTTCGTGAGGAAATTGCCGCCAGCCAAGAGCCCGCCAGTGTCCTGGCCCTGCGCTATGGGGTGAGCATCTGCACCATCTACAAATGGAAAAGGCGTGAAGTCTTCACCGACAAGAGTCACACGGCAGACCGACTCCAGACCACCCTCACGCCCGAACAGGAATTCGTTGCCGTGCAGTTGCGCAAGACCCTGCTGCTGCCTTTGGATGACCTGCTGGCGGTCATGCGCGAATTTGTCTGCAAGGACGTCTCCCGCTCGGGCCTGGATCGGTGCTTGCGCCGCCATGGCGTGGGCAGCCTCAAAGCTTTGTTGCCTGCCACCCCCAAAGAGCCCCACAAGGCGTTCAAGGCCTATGAGCCGGGCTACTTGCACATGGATGTGAAGTACCTGCCGCAGATGGCCGATGAACAAAAGCGCAGCTACCTGTTTGTGGCCATCGACCGCGCCACGCGCTGGGTGTTTGTCCAGATCAGGGCCGATAAGAGCGCGCGCAGTGCCAGCAGCTTTTTGAAGGCACTGCACAAGGCGTGTCCGATCAAGATCCAAAAATTGCTGACGGACAACGGCAAGGAATTCACCGACCGCTTGTTTGCCCGCAAAGAGCGAGAACCCAGCGGGGAGCACGAGTTTGATCAGTTGTGCCAGGCGCTGGGTATTGAACATCGACTGACCAAGCCCCGAACACCCAAAACCAATGGCATGGTGGAGCGGTTCAATGGCCGCATTGCGGATGTCCTCAAGACCCACCACTTCAACAGCGTTGAGGACATGGGGCAAACGCTGATGCGGTATGTGGCTTTGTACAACCATCAATTACCCCAGACGGCACTCAAGAGCAAAACACCCATGCAGGCCATGAAAGACTGGTACGCTTCCCACGCACATCTATTCCATCGAAGGCTATACAATCGTCCGGGATGTGACATCTATGGCACCGAAGCATAAGCGGGGCGAAAAAATGCTTCCGCAAAAATCTTGATTGGGCACCCCATATCCAATTCTTATGGGGCAAGATACAAAAAGGACACACGCCCCGGAGCAACGCCCTGTTGCGTATGTCCTTTCCAGCCTACAACGCTAAAAAACCCGCCAGGCAATCCGGCGCGGGCCCAATCGTTTAAACCAGCGCCTTCCCGACCACCTCCGCCACATCTGGCGAGAGCCCCGACGTTTCGGAAACTTGCACCAGCGCGGCGCGGATGCGTTCGCGGATGGCCGGGGTGAATTTGCGCCAGCCTTCCTGGGTGCGGGCCATGCGGGAGGCGACCTGGGGATTCATCCGGTCGAGGGCGACCACGGTTTCGGCCCAGAAGGCATAGCCGGCACCGTCGGCCCGGTGGAACTCCGCCGGGTTGCTGCGGAAGAAGCCGCCCAGCAGGGAATACACCTTATTGGGATTGCTCAGGCTGAAGGCGGGGTTGGCCATCAGGCTGCGCACCTGCACCAGGCTGTCGGGGGCCTGAGCTGACCAGCGCCAGGCGGTGGCCTGGAGCAGGAACCACTTGTCGAGCACCAGGGCGTCGTCTTGGTAGCGCTGGTAGAAGGCTGCGAGGGCGGCTTCCCGGGCGGGGGCGTCGCTTTGAACCAGGGCGGCCAGGGCGCCGTAACGCTCGGTCATGTTGCCCGCGTGCTCAAACTGCTTCTGGGCCAGATCAATGGCCGTGGCGCCGCCCCAGGCGGTGAGGTAGCGCAGGCACAGGTTGCGCAGGGCGCGCTTGCCCGCATCTGCCGGATGGTAGCGGTACTCGCCTTCCACCTCCAGATCCAGGTAGCGATCCATAAAGTCGGCCTGCATGGCGTGGCCCAGGCCACGCATCAGCTGCTGCAGGGCGGCGCGCAGGGGGGCTGGATCGGCGGGCTGCATGCGCTCCAGCAGATAGTTTTCGGCGGGCAGGCTGAGGGCTTCGGCCAGGAAGGCCGGGTCGAGGCTTTCGTCCACCAGCAGGGCCCGGAAGGCATGGGCGAAGGCCTGGGGGATTTCAGCCGGCTGGCCGGCAGCATGGGCGGCGGCGAGGTTCAGCACAACCCGCTCCATGTAGCGCTGGCCGGCGTCCCAACGGTTGAAGGGGTCGCTGTCGTGGGCCATGCGGAAGGCCAGGGTGGCATCGTCTTCGTCCAGCGCCAACACCACCGGGGCCGAGAAGCCGCGCAGCAGGGAAGGCACCGGCGCAGCGGTCAGGCCGGTAAACACCCATTCCTGGGTGGCTGCCTTGAACTGGAGCACCCGGGTGGTTTCGCCCGGGTGGCTTTCGCCCACCAGTTGCAGGGGCAGATCCTGGCCATCCGGCCCGATCAGGCCCAGGGCCACCGGAATGTGCAGGGGCAGCTTGTCGGGCTGGCCCGGGGTGGCGGGGGTGTGCTGGCTGAGGCGCAGGGTGTAGCTGCCCGTGGCTGCATCGTAGCTGCCCTGGGCTTCGACCTGGGGCGTGCCGGCCTGGCTGTACCAGCGCATGAACTGGTCCAGATCGGCGCCATTGGCTTCAGCCATGCACTGCACGAAATCGTCGCAGGTGACGGCCTGGCCGTCGTGGTAGGAGAAATACAGATCCATCCCGTTACGGAAGCCTTCCACCCCCAGCAGGGTGTGCAGCATGCGGATCACTTCAGAGCCCTTTTCGTACACCGTGGCGGTGTAGAAATTGTTGATCTCCTGGTATGACTCGGGGCGGATCGGGTGGGCCATGGGGCCCGCGTCCTCGCCAAACTGGGCGGTGCGCAGCACCCGGACGTTGGCGATGCGGGTCACGGCGCGGGCCGAGGCCGCACCGCCCTCCCCCGCCGCCCGGGCCATCATGTCGGCGGAGAACTGCTGATCCCGGAACACCGTGAGGCCTTCCTTGAGGGTGAGCTGGAACCAGTCCCGGCAGGTGACCCGGTTGCCCGTCCAGTTATGGAAATATTCGTGGGCCACCACGCTTTCCACGTTCTCGTAATCCACGTCGGTGCCGGTTTCCGGGTTGGCCAGCACGTACTTGGTGTTGAAGATGTTGAGGCCCTTGTTCTCCATGGCCCCCATGTTGAAATCCGACACCGCCACGATCATGAAGCGGTCCAGATCCAGCTCCAGACCAAACACGTCCTCATCCCAGCGCATGGAATGGATCAGGGATTCCATCGCATGGGCGGTACGGTCCATGTCGCGGGCCTCCACCCACACCTGGAGCAGCACCTCACGCCCGCTGCGGGTCTCGACCCGGCGCTCCAGGGCCTGCAGATCAGCAGCCACCAGGGCAAACAGGTAGGAAGGCTTGGGGAAGGGATCTTCCCAGCGGGCAAAGTGACGCCCATCGGGCAGATCGCCGGTTTCAAGCAGGTTGCCGTTGGAGAGCAGCACCGGGCAGCTGGCCTTGTCGGCCTCCAGGCGCACGGTGTAGCGCGCCATCACATCCGGCCGGTCGGGGAAATAGGTGATGCTGCGAAAACCCTCGGCCTCGCACTGGGTGTAATACCCGCCCCGGGACAGATACAGCCCCGACAAAGTCTTGTT
>JAJTBM010000592.1 GCA_021286885.1 Rhodocyclales bacterium | reverse complement strand
AGCAACGGGATATCACCTTCTCGGTCAGGGCAGCCCCCGAATGCGAAGAACTGGTCCGCCAGAGTTCAGTGAACGTCCAGCTCTCTCCCCGAGGTGGCCCCTGCGTGTTCGGCAAGAAAACCCTGTCCACCACCTGGGCCGGGGGCCATCAGGAGGTGATCCTTCAACTGGTGTTCACCCCCGACAATCTGCTGGTGGATGCCAATTTCGAGGAAGTCGGCAGCTTCTTCTGAGCAGCACTCCGCCCCCTAAAAAACAAAAACCCCGGCAGGGGGCACCGGGGTTTGAGTGGCCCCAATGGGCCATGGCAAGGCAAAAACTTACTTGGCAGCCGGGGCCAGGGTCAGAATCCACTTCACCAGCTTGTTGGCATCGGCCTCCTTGATGGCCACCGCATTGGGAGGCATGGACAGGCCACTGACCTTGCCCTTCCAGTGGCTGCTATAGGGGTTGGAGCCTTCCAGCACCACGCGGGTCAGGAAGGCGTCGGCACCGGGCTTGCCGGCGTATTGCTTGGCCACATCTTGCCAAGCGGGGCCGATGGGGGCCATTCCGTTCGGGCCCTGGGCGCCCGATTCGATGGAATGGCAGGTCAGGCAACCGCTCTTGGATGCGAGGGCCTTCATGTCTTCGTTCACACCAGCCATTGCAGCGCCAGCGAACAAGGACACCCCCAGCAGGACGGCGGCTTTCCATTGCATGCTCATTTTGCTTCTCCTTGACTAAAAAAACTTCCAGGCCGCCCTAGCTGACGCCGGCTGACCAGTCGATCAGCCCGTAACGCGCCGCCAGTTGAAGCAGCTTGAAATCGTTGTCCGCTTCCAGCTTCTGGCGTATGGCCGAAAGATGGTTGTGGATGGTTTTCTGGCTCAAATGCATGCTGCGTGCAATCGTTCCGGGGGATTCCCCCCGGGCTGCCAAACGCAGCACATCGAATTCTCTGGGGGTCAGACGAGCGAGGGGCGCATCACCCTCCAGGGCCGCCGCAGCCACTGCTCTGGCCACATCTTCGGACAATACCCGACGGCCCGCTGCGACCTCCCTCAGTCCGGTCAACATTTCTTCAGGTTCTGAGTTTTTTGTGAGATAGCCCAGGGCACCTGCCCGCATGGCCTGGGTAACGAAGCTTGGGTTGTCGTGCATGGAAATCACCAGCACCCGCAAGCCCGGCTCCCGGGCCAACATGCGGCGGATGGCCTCAATACCACTGCCGCCCTTCAAGTTGAGATCCACCACGGCCAGGTCAACACCCCCAGCCACCAGACAGGCGTAAGCCTCGTCGGCGCTGGCCGCCTCGGCCACCACCCGCATGTCCTGCTCTGCATCCAGCAGCCGGCGATAACCGTTACGCACCACTGCATGGTCTTCCACCAGCAAGATCCTGATCATTTCCTCTCCCGCTTCAAGCCTGCACCGGTAGTCGCAGGCGCACTTGCAGACCACCATCGGGGCCGTCTGCCAGCCAGCAACTACCACCGGCCATTTCGGCCCGCTCTCGCATGCCCAGCAAACCACCCCGAGCCTTGCGCACCACTTCTGCCCCACGCCCCACACCGTTATCTGTCACGGTTAGCTCCAGCGCACGACCACAACACTCCAGCGAA
>JAJTBM010000061.1 GCA_021286885.1 Rhodocyclales bacterium | reverse complement strand
AGCCACGTTGTCGGGCTTTTCCATCCAGAGGTCGATCATGTTGATCTTGGCGTCGCGGCCGATCACGAACAGGTAGCGGCCCGAGGCAGAAAGGCGGGAAATGTGCACCGCGTAGCCGGTCTTGACGACGCTGATGATCTTCTTGGTGTCGCCGTCGATCAGGGCCACTTCGCCGGTATCACGCAGGGTGGTGGAGAAGATGTTGGAGATGTTGTAGTCGTTCATCTTCTTCGTCGGGCGCTTTTCCGGCGGGATGATGATCTTCCAGGTGTCCTTCATCTCCTTCATGCCGTATTCGGGCGGCTGGGGAGGCGTCTGCTGGATGTAGCGGGCCATCAGATCCACTTCGTCATCCGACAGCTCGCCCGAGGTGCCCCAGTTGGGCATGCCGGCGGGGGAGCCGTACTTGATGAAGACCTTCAGGTAATCGGTGCCGGCGGCGAGGGTCTTGTCGGTGGTCAGCGGCTTGCCGGTGGCCCCCTTGCGCAGCACCCCGTGACAGCCGGCACAGCGTTCGAAGTAGATGTTGCGGGCCTTGTCGAACTCGGCCTTGGTCATCGGCGGTGCCTTGGGGTTGATGTCTTGGTGCATCTCCACGCCCGCCAGGGGGGAGCCGGCCGCCTGATATTGGGCCGTGGGGTCGGTGGTCGAGGTCTTGGCCTCGCCGGCGAAGGCCTGGGACAAGGCCAGGGGTAGCAAGCCCAGGGCCATCATTCCGGTTTTCCAGTAACGCATGTGCATCTCCCTTTGAAAGAACAAGCCAGGTAGCGGTGAAGGGCGATGGATGCGCTTCATTCCGCATGCCGGGAAGCTTGCGCTTGGGGCCGATCCCCCTTCCTTGACTCGGGTCAAGTTCAAAAATCCCTTACGACTGATAGATTTCGGGCCTCAAATCCCGGGAGTGCCGTCATGTCGCTGTCCTTGTCAGCCTGTTTCGAAGCGTCCGCCGTGGGGGGCATGGACGCCTTGTTCAAGCGTGCCGAAGGGGAGGGGCCGGGGGGCGTGTCCCTGTGGGCCGGAACATCGGCCCGGACATCCCGGGGGGAAGGAGGGCGGGTGGTCCTGGTGGGCGCCGGACCGGGTGATCCGGATCTGCTCACCGTGCGGGCCGCCCGCCTGATTGCCCAGGCTCAGGTGGTGGTGGTGGATCATCTGGTGGGCGAGGGCGTGCTCGCCCTGATCCCCGCCCAGGCCCGGCGCTACTACGTGGGCAAGGAATCCGGCCACCACACCCTGCCCCAGGAAGAAATCAACCGCCTGCTGGTGGATCTTGCCCTGGATGGCCATGAGGTGTTGCGCCTGAAGGGGGGCGACCCCTTCGTGTTCGGGCGTGGGGGCGAAGAACTCGAAGCCCTGATCGACGCCCATATTCCGTTTGAAGTGGTGCCCGGTATCACCGCCGCCTGTGGGGTGTCGGCCTATGCCGGGATTCCCCTCACCCACCGGGATCATGCCCAATCGGTGATGTTCGCCACCGGCCACCGCCGGGCGGGCGCCTCGGAGCTGGACTGGGTGGCCCTGGCCCGTCCGCGCCAGACCACGGTGATCTACATGGGGGTGGGGATGCTGGAGGCGCACTGCGCCGCCCTCATTGCGCATGGTCGTGGTGCATCCACCCCGGCGGCGCTGATCGAAAATGGCACCACGCCCCGGCAGCGGGTGGTGTGCGGCACCCTGGAAATCCTGCCCGAACGGGCCCGCCAGGCGGGGGTTCGCCCCCCGGCCCTGCTGATCGTCGGGGAGGTGGTGGATCTGGCCGAGCGCATGGCCTGGTTCACCGGGGCTACGGTGGGCTGAAACACCGCTTCTTGATCTGGCGCACCAGGGTGGTGCGGCATCCATGCATCATGTTGGTGCCAGCCGGTGGGCCATTCCCCCGGAATGGAGGCGCCAAGCCCGGTTTCGGGGCCTGAAACCCGTTTTTTGCCATCAAATGGCAATCCGGAACGCGTAAACCTGCTGGCGTGAAGCTTGCTAAACCGGCAGGCCAGCCCTAACGCAGTTCCAAGAACGGAGTAAGCCCGTGACCATCCATGTTGCCCTGAACCACCTGACTTCTTACAAATACGACCGCCCGGTGTCCCTGGGGCCCCAGGTGGTGCGTCTGCGGCCGGCACCCCACAGCCGTACCCGCATTCTGTCTTACGCGCTGCGCATCCAGCCGCAACCCCATTTCATCAACTGGCAGCAGGATCCCCAATCCAACTACCTGGCCCGGATCGTGTTTCCGGAAAAGGTGACTGAATTCAGCGTGGAGGTGGATCTGGTGGCCGAGATGTCGGTCATCAACCCCTTCGACTTCTTTCTGGAGCCCGAGGCCGAGTTTTTCCCGTTTGAATACGCCGGCGCCCTGAGTCACGAACTGGCCCCCTTCCGCCTGAAGGACGAGGCCACGCCCCTGTTCAAGGAGTACCTGAGCGGCATCTCCCGTGACAAAGCTCGGATGGTGGATTTTCTGGTGAGCATCAACGCCGCCCTGCAGCAGCACATCGGCTACGTGATCCGGATGGAGCCCGGGGTTCAGACCCCCGAAGAAACCCTCACCAAGCGCACCGGCTCCTGCCGGGATTCGGCCTGGTTGCTGGTGCAGTTGCTGCGCCACCTGGGCTTTGCGGCGCGCTTTGTGTCCGGCTACCTGATCCAGCTGAAGGCCGACGTGAAATCCCTGGATGGCCCTTCCGGCACCGAGGTGGATTTCACCGATCTGCACGCCTGGACCGAGGTGTATCTGCCCGGCGCCGGCTGGGTGGGGCTGGACCCCACCTCCGGCTTGTTTGCGGGCGAGGGGCACATCCCGCTCGCCGCTTCGCCCGATCCTTCGTCGGCGGCGCCGGTGTCTGGCCTGATCGAGAAGTGCGAATGCGAATTCGATCACCAGATGAGCGTCAGCCGGGTGTATGAAGCCCCCCGCGTGACCAAGCCCTACACCGAAGAACAATGGGCCGAGATCGAAGCCCTGGGCCACGCCATAGACTTGGATCTGGACGCCCACGACATGCGCCTCACCATGGGGGGCGAGCCGACCTTTGTGTCCATCGACGACCCGGATGGGGCCGAGTGGAACACCGCCGCCCTGGGCCCCCACAAGCGGGAGCGGGCCGAAGACCTCTACAAGCGCCTCAAGGCCAAGTACGCGCCCCAGGGCCTGGCCCACTTTGGCCAGGGTAAGTGGTATCCGGGCGAGCAGCTGCCGCGCTGGTCGCTCAACTGCTTCTGGCGCAAGGACGGCCAGCCCATCTGGCTGAATCCCGCGCTGATCGCCGACACTGCCCGCCCGGGCACGGCGACGGAGGAAGATGCGGGCGCCTTGCTGGCCGGCATCGCCCGCCGCCTGGGGCTGGATGCAGAACGGGTGTTCCCCGCCTACGAAGACGCCTTCTACTACATGTGGCGGGAGCGCCGCCTGCCGGTGAATGTGGATCCCTTCGATGCCCGCCTGGATGACGCCCTGGAGCGGGCCCGGATACGCAAGGTATTCGAGCAGGGCCTGCCCACCGCCGTGGGCCATGTGCTGCCGGTGGGCGTGGGTGAGGATGGGTGCTGGGAAAGCGGCCCGTGGTTCCTGCGCGAGGAGCGCTGCTACCTGATCCCCGGAGACTCCCCCCTGGGCTACCGGCTGCCGCTGGATTCCCAGCCCTGGGTGAGCAAGGCTGATTTCCCCTATCTGCACCCCTTGGATCCGCACCAGCCTTTTGCACCCCTGCCCGACCATGCCCTGATCCGCCAGCAACTGCCCGGCGGCCAGACCGCCTTGGTGAATGCGCTCCAGGCCGCCCCCGGTTTTGGCACCCGCGCCGCCCGGGGCCCCAGCCCGGTGTTGGGGCAGGGGCGGGGCCAGCGCCCCAGCGCCCTGCCCACCGATACCCAGCCGGACAGCTTCGAGTCGGCCTCCTGGGTGGTGCGCACCGCCATGTGCGTGGAGCCGCGTCAGGGCATCCTGCACATCTTCATGCCGCCCCTGCGCCATCTGGAGCACTATCTCCAGCTGGTGAGCGTGATCGAGGCCACCGCCGAGGAGATGCAGCAGCCCGTGGTGCTGGAAGGCTATGAGCCGCCCTCCGACCCGCGCCTCACCAACTTCCGCGTGACCCCCGACCCGGGCGTGATCGAGGTGAACATCCACCCGGCCAGCAACTGGAGCGAGCTGGTGGAGCGCACCACCCACCTCTACGATGCGGCCCACCATTCGCGCCTGACCTCCGAAAAGTTCATGGTGGACGGGCGCCACACGGGCACCGGCGGGGGCAATCACTTTGTGCTGGGGGGCGCCACCCCGGCGGACTCCCCCTTCCTGCGCCGCCCGGATGTGCTGCGCAGCCTGATCTCGTATTGGCACAACCATCCGAGTCTGTCTTACCTGTTCTCCGGCCTGTTTATCGGGCCCACCAGCCAGGCGCCCCGGATCGACGAAGCGCGCAACGACTCGGTGTACGAAATCGAAACCGCCTTCCGCCAGTTCCCGCCGGTGGGCGAATCCATGCAGCCCTGGCTCATCGACCGGCTGCTGCGCAACCTGCTGATCGACGCGAGCGGCAACACCCACCGGGCCGAGTTCTGCATCGACAAGCTCTACTCGCCGGACGGCCCCACCGGGCGCCTGGGTCTGGTGGAAATGCGCGCCTTCGAGATGCCGCCCCATGCGCGCATGTCGCTCGCCCAGCAACTCTTGCTGCGCGGCATGCTGGCCCGCTTCTGGGAGAACCCCTACGCGCCGGAACGGCTGGTGCGCTGGGGCACCGAGCTGCACGACCGCTTCCTGCTGCCCCATTTTGTGGAGCAGGACTTTGCCGATGTGATGGAAGACATGCAGGCCCACGGCTACGCCTTCAAGCCCGAATGGTTTGCCCCCCATCTGGAGTTCCGCTTCCCGCTGATCGGTGATCTGGCGGTGCGCGGCATCCAGCTGGAACTGCGCAGCGCCCTGGAGCCCTGGCATGTGATGGGCGAAGAGGGCGCAGCCGGTGGCACCGTGCGCTATGTGGATTCCTCGGTGGAGCGGCTGCAGGTGAAGGTGCGCGGGATGTCCGAAGAGCGCTACCAGCTGGCGGTGAACGGGCGTGTGATCCCCCTGCACCCCACCGGCACCGTGGGCGAGCATGTGGCCGGGGTGCGTTACCGGGCCTGGCAGCCGCCGTCCTGCCTGCACCCGACCATCCCGTCCCACGCGCCTTTGGTGTTTGATCTGGTGGATACCTGGACCGGGCGCTCCCTGGGCGGTTGCCAATACCATGTGGCGCACCCGGGCGGGCGCAACTTCGAGACCTTCCCGGTGAATGCGTTCGAGGCCGAAAGCCGGCGTCTGGCGCGCTTCTTCCGGATGGGTTACACCCCGGGCAAGCCCAGCTTCACCGCTTCCAAGGTGGATAAGGAGTTCCCCTTCACCCTGGATTTGCGACGCTAGGCGCCGATCTGCGTGCAGGGTCAGCGTGGTCTGACCATGCCGCATTTCGGCCCGAAGCATGATAGTTTCGGCCCATGACCAGCTCCATCCTCAACCATTACCCCTATCGCCCCGACTGTTACGATGAACTGTTCGGGGATGAGGGCGTGCGTCCCCACTGGCAGGAATTCCTCGATCACATCGAGGAATCCAGCGGGGAACCCCTCAAATCCCGGGCCGCCCAGCTGGCCCGGGGCATCCAGCAGAACGGCGTCACCTACAACGTCTATGCCGACCCCCGGGGCACCGACCGCCCCTGGTCGCTGGATCTGCTCCCCCTCATTCTGCCGGCCCAGGAGTGGCGCCAGATTTCGGCGGCGGTGGCCCAGCGCGCCCGCCTGCTCGATACCCTGCTGGCCGACCTGTATGGCGACCAGAGCACCCTGGCGGAGGGGCTGCTGCCCCCCGAGCTGGTGTTCGGCCACAAGGGCTTTCTGTGGCCCTGCCAGGGCATGCGCCCGGTGGGCGGCCATTACCTGCATTTTTATGCGGCCGATCTGGCCCGCTCGCCGGACGGGCGCTGGTGGGTGATCGCTGACCGCACCCAGTCGCCTTCCGGCGCGGGCTATGCGCTCGAAAACCGGATGCTGGTGTCCCGCGCCTTTCCCGATTTGTACCGGGATCTCCAGGTGGAAAGCCTGGGGCGCTTCTTCCGGGGGCTCCAGCGCACCTTGGCCAAGGAGGCGCCCACCGACGGGGAGCCGCCCCTCACCGTGCTGCTCACGCCGGGGCCGTTCAACGAAACCTATTTTGAACACGTCTATCTGGCCCGCTATCTGGGCTATCCCCTGGTGGAGGGGCAGGATCTGACGGTGCGCGACAACACCGTTTACCTGAAAACCGTTTCCGGCCTGAAGCGGGTGCACGCCATCCTGCGCCGGCTGGATGATGATTTCTGCGACCCGGTGGAGCTGCGCGCCGACTCGGCTCTGGGCATCCCGGGCCTGCTGGGCGCAGTGCGCGCGGGCCGGGTGCTGGTGGCCAATGCCCTGGGCAGCGGCCTGCTCGAATCGGCGGCCTTGCCGGGCTTTTTGCCGGGCATCTGTCAGCACCTGCTGGGCGAGGAACTGGCCATGCCCTCGGTGGCCACCTGGTGGTGTGGCGAAACCCCCGCCCGGGCCGAGGTGCTGGAGCGTTTCGAGGATCTGGTCATCAAGCCCACCTTTCCGGGCAGCGGCGAGGGCGCGGTGTTTGGCGACCAGCTGAGCGAGGCCCAGCGCGATGCGTTGATGGCCCGGATCGAGGCCAACCCCTCGGCCTACGTGGCCCAGGAGCTGGTCAAGCTGTCCCGGGCCCCGGCCTGGGCGGGCGGCCAGCGCCGCAAGCTGGTGACCCGGGCCATGGGGCTGCGGGTGTATGTCTGCCTGACGCCGGAAGGCTATACCGTGCTGCCCGGCGGTTTGGCCCGGGTGGCGGGGGTGGAGAACACCCGCATCCTGACCATGCAGAAGGGCGGCAGCAGCAAGGATACCTGGGTGCTCTCGGACGGCCCGGTGTCGGCCTTTTCCCAGCTGCACCAGACGGTGCGGGCCAAGGATCTCATCCGCGAGACGGGCACCCTTTCGTCCCGGCTGGCCGAAAACCTGTTCTGGTTCGGGCGCTACGGGGAGCGCTGCGATGCGGTGGCCCGGCTCGCCCGGCTCGCCCTCTCGCGCCTCTCCGAAAGCCGCAAAGTGGAACGCTCGGGTGCCCTGGTGATGATGCTGGAGCTGGCCATTGGCATGGGGCTGGTGGATGCGGAGGTGCTCAAGGCCCCCATCGCCAAGGCCGAGCTGGATCTGTTCCGGGCGGTGCTGGACCGGCGTTCGCCCAACGGGCTGGCCTCAAATCTGCAACGCCTCACCTGGTGCGCCAACCAGGCCCGGGAGCATTTGTCGCTGGATAACTGGCACGCCCTCAAGCGCCTCACCGCCGAGCTGGAAGATTGCCGCAGCAAGGTGAGCGACGTGCCTGCCCTGCTGGAGTTTCTGGACGAGGCGCTGACCACTTTTGTGTCCCTGTCCGGTTTTGCGATGGACAACATGACCCGCGACACCGGCTGGCGCCTGCACATCCTGGGGCGCCGGATCGAGCGTCTGGACAGCCTGGGCACCACCCTGGCCCGCTTCCTGCGCCGCCATGCCGACCTGCATCTGCCACTCCAGCAGGAGCTGGCGGTGGAGGCGCTGCTGGAACTATGCGACTCCATCATCACCTACCGTACCCGTTACCGGGCCCAGCCCGAGCTGTTGCCGGCCCTGCACTTGTTGGTGACGGACGAGGCCAACCCCCACGCCATGGCCTTTCAGGTGCGGCTGGTGAGCAGCTACCTGCATTCCATGCAGGGCTGGGGTGGGCTGGAGCTGGAAGAACTGAACGTGGCCTTTGCCCGCTTGCAGGACTTTGACTGGGCCTGCCTGGAGGCGACCCGGCCCGCCAGCGAGCGGATCGAGGCCAGTCTGCACCTGGCCGAGGCCCTGGATCGGCTGGTGCATGCGGGGCGTCAGCTCTCGGATCGGCTGGCCATGCGCTACTTCACCCACGTGGGGTATGCCGGTCAGGCCACCTTTGCGGCTTGATGGGCTGACCCCGAGGCTTTGCCATGAGCGAGACTGCCTGCTTGAATCCCATCCGCTACTGCATCATCCACGAAACCGAGTACCCGGCCTGTGGGGTGGCGGTGTCCTTGGCCCAGCATCTGCTCCACCTGATGCCTAGGGCCTTGCCCCACCAGACCCTGGGGGACTGCCACATCCTGATCGAGCCTGATCAGGCCGCCTTGCGCGAAGGGCTGGATGCCTTCGGCAATCCGGTGGCTTGGCTGGCCCTGGAAACGCCCCACGATGGGCTGTTGGTGCGGGCCGAGAGCGATGTGACGGTGCATCCCCGGCCTGTGCCGGATCTGGCCGAGTCCCCGCCCTGGGAAATGGTGCGGGATGGTTTCAACTACCGCCCCGGCCTGCGCAGCCCCGAATCCCTGGAGGCCCAGCGCTATCTGTACGCCTCGCCCCGGGTGCCCTGCGCCCCGGCCCTGGCCCAGTTGGCGCTGGAGGTGTTTACGCCCGAGGCGCCGGTATTGCAGGCGGCTGAGGCGCTGATGGCGCTGATTTTTGAAGACTTCACCTTCGATCCGGAGGCCACCGAGGTGGGTTCCTCGGTGTTTGATGTGCTGGAGCGCAAGCGGGGGGTGTGCCAGGACTTCGCCCATTTGATGATCGCCGCGCTGCGTTCCATCGGGCTGCCGGCGCGCTACATGTCGGGCTATCTGCTCACCGCGCCACCACCGGGCAAGCCCCGGCTCATCGGGGCCGATGCTTCCCACGCCTGGGTGGCAGTCTGGTGCCCCCAGCATGGTTGGGTGGAGTTTGATCCGACCAACAACATCCGCCCCGGCCTGCACCACGTGACCTTGGGCTGGGGGCGGGATTTTCAGGACGTGTCGCCCCTGCGCGGGGTGATTCTGGGCGGGGTTGCCCAGAACCCGGAGGTGCGCGTAACGGTGATGCCCTGGGCCGAGATGCCCGAGGGCGGGCTGATGCGCGGCCCCGTGCCCCTGGCCGAAGTACCCGCTCAGGCCCCGAAGTAACGCCCGGGCCGGTGATTGACGCCGATCACCAGATTTAAAGCGCCCGCCGCCAGCACCGAAAGCGCCACCTGGGTGGGGGACATGGCCAGCAGCCCGGCCAGCAGGATCAGGCAATCGCCCGCCATCTGCACCGTGCCCGCCCGCCAGCCCCGGGTTTTCTGCAGATACAGGGCCAGCACCCCCAGCCCGCCCAGGCTGGCCCCGTGGCGGATCAGGATCAGAATCCCCACGCCTGCCTGGAGCCCCGCCGTAATGGCGGCCGCCACCGGGTGCAGGGGGCCAAAGCTGATGAAGGCGGGCAGGACTTCGGTGTAGACCGACAGCACCCCCACCGCCACAAAGGTACGCACCGTGAAGGCCAGCCCCAGGGCCCGGTAGGCAAACAGGTAAAACGGGATGCTGACCACGAACAGCACCGCCCCGATGGGCCAGCCGCCCAGGTAATGCCCCAAAAAAGACAGGCCCGCCGTGCCGCCCGGCATCAGGTGGCTATGGCGGAACACCAGCACCGAGAGGGCCACAAAAAAGCAGCCCACCAGCAGGGCCTGAATATCTTCGAGCAGGGTGTGGGGCTGGCGCGGCGGCAGGCTGGGGGCAGCGGTGGAAGCTGAGGTGGAGGCTGATGTGGAATTCATGGCCGGCATCTTACCCGTTCAAGGCGGCCCGGGTCTGGATGCCCCCATGGGGGCGTGGGCCCTGTTTATTCCAGCACCGCCAAGTGGAAGTGCCCGCCGCTGGGCGCGGTGTTTTGCAGCACCTGCAGGCAGTCTTCCAGTTCGGCCAGCAGCTGGCTGCGTTGCACCGGGGGCAGCTCGGGCAGGGCCATGGCGCTCACGGCCTGGTGGAGCTGGCCGAGGGTGGCGAGGCCGGCTTGGGCTTCGAACCACTGCATGTCGGCAATCCCATAACCCAGCCCGGTGATGGGGTCGGGTTCCACGTCCTCGCCGCATTCATCGTCCAGGTCTTCCCCGTAGTTGTATTCCAGGTCGGTGAAGTCGAAAAACTCGCTCAGGCGTTGGACCTGAAGACTGTCGCACAGGGCATCCAGGGCCTCGCTGTGGCGATGCATCAGGCTGTGGTCTTCGCTTTCCTGGGAGTAATGGCCGTTCTCCAGGGTGTGAATCCAGAGTGTCATGCCCATGGGAGTAATTCCTTGCCGAATATTCAGAGAGCAAAATTTTAAGTGGCCGGGGCGCTTGGGATGTCACAAGGCGTTAGTTTTTGACCCCAAAACCTCGGCTTTTTTGATGACGCAGGAATTATTTCACGCTACCAAAAGGGTGTGGGCGCGGCAGGGGTTTTCAGCGCTCCAGCCAGGTGCTCGGGGTGCAACCCATGGCGAGGCGGAACATGTGGCTGAAGGCCGAGGGCGAGGCATAGCCCAGGGCGAGGGCGGTGGTGGTGATGCCCTGGCCGGCCCCCAGCCATTCCAGGGCCAGGAAGATGCGCAGCCGGTGGCGCCAGTCCCGCAGGCTGAGCCCGGTTTCCCGCTCGAAGCGGCGGCTCAGGGTACGGGCCGAGGCGCCCAGGGTCTGGCCCCAGTCTTCCAGGCTGCGCGGGTCGGCAGGGTTGGCGTGCAGGGCGCTGCATAGCCGATCCAGCATGGGGCTGGTGGGCCAGGGCAGATGAAAGTCCAGCCGGGGCGCCCGCTCCAGCTGGGCAAACAGCAGGGCGTGCAGGGGCGTGAGGTAGGCGCATCCCTCATCCCGCTGGGTGGCGGCCTCCAGCTCGATGATGAGGGCACGCAACAGCGGCGTTACGGTGAGCACCGTGCAGTGCCCGGGCATCGCCAGCCCGGGCTGGTCGGCAATGTAGAGATTGCGAAAGGCGGCCCCATCCCGGGTGCCGGTGGTGTGCTCCACCCCGGTGGGCACCCAGATGGCCTGTTCCGGGCTGATCACATGCCAGGCCCCGGCCACCGTCACCACCAGGGTGCCGGAGGTGGCATACACCAGCTGGTTCCAGCGGTGGGCGTGGAGCGGA
>JAJTBM010000060.1 GCA_021286885.1 Rhodocyclales bacterium | reverse complement strand
GCACGCCCCCTGATTTGTTTTTCACCCGGCTGGCCAGCCATGTCTGTGCGCCGGTCTTTGTGCTGCTTACGGGTCTGGGGGCCTGGCTCCACGGCCAGCGGCCCGGATGCTCCCGGGCCGGGCTGAGCCGCTATCTGGCCCTTCGGGGGAGCTTGCTGGTGGTGCTGGAGCTGAGCCTGGTGAGCTTTGCCTGGAGTTTCCGCATCCTGCCGGAGATGTTTTATCTCCAGGTGATCTGGGCGATAGGCCTGTCCATGCTGGCGCTGGCCCTGCTCATCTGGCTGCCGGCCGGGCTGCGGCTGGGGATGGCGGTTTGCATCATCGCGGGCCATAACCTGCTGGACGGGCTGCGGCTCACCTCGGCTGATCCGGGTTTCATCCCCTGGGCGGTACTGCACATGCGCCAGGTGTTTAGTCTGGGAGATTTCCAGTTCCGCACTTCGTATCCGCTCCTGCCCTGGATAGGTGTGATTTTGCTCGGCTACAGCTTGGGGCCCTGGTTTCAGGCCCAGGTGCCCCCTGCCCAACGTCAGCGCTGGCTGGTTATTTTTGGGGTGGGGGCACTGCTTGCCTTCGGGGTATTGCGGGGGCTGAATCTGTATGGCGATCAGCCCCGGGATGAGGCGCTGGAGGGCTTGGCCGCCCTCATGTCTTTCCTCAACCTGACCAAATACCCGCCCTCCCTGCTGTTTCTGCTGCTCACTTTGGGCCTGGCCGGCGTGGCCTTGGCCGGGCTGGAGCAGCGACGCCCCTGGGCGCCCCTGGTGGATCTGGGGCGAGTGCCCCTGTTCTTCTATGTGTTCCACCTGTATGTGCTGCACCTGGTGTATCTGGCCGGGGCTGCGCTGGTGGGGGCCAATCAGGGCAGCCGCTTTGGGCTGGGGGCGGTGTGGCAGCTGTGGGCCCTCGCAGCATGCGTGCTGCTGATGCTCTACCCCATCTGCCGCCGGGTGGCCGCACTCAAGGCCACCAGCCGGAGCCCCTGGCTCAGTTACTTCTGAGCCTTCCTTGCTTTCTTCACTCATTTCCTGCGCTAGCAGCACGTTCAGCAACTCATTCTGCAATTCATCATGAAGACCATGCAGCTCAAGGCCATTCCCCTTGCCCTGGCAGCTTTTCTGCCGCCCCTCACCCAGGCCGCCGACGGTGGCGAATCCAGCATCACCCTGGGCGAAGTGCCCGTCCACGCTCCGGGCATGGGGCCCCTTCCGACCGGGCGCATTCTCACCTCGGTGGACATCCTGGGGGGCGATCAGGTAGCCGACAAACAGGTGATGAACAGCTGGGAGCTCCTCGGCCAGATGCCGGGCGTCCAGCTCACCGAAACCCGTATGGGCGCCGAATCCGGCAAAGCCACCTTCCGGGCTTTCAATGGGGAGGGCTACATCAACGGTATCAAAGTGCTGATTGATGGGGTGCCGAGTAATGTAAACAGCGGCAACCAACGCTTCATCGACATGATTTTTCCCCTGGAGGTGGAGTTCATCGAGGTGGTGCGGGGCACCAACGATCCCCGTTATGGCCTGCATAACATCGGTGGAAACGTGAACGTGGGCACGCGCCAAGGGGGCAATTACAGCGAGGCCCGGGTGACGTACGGCAGCTTCAATACTCGGGAGGTGCAACTGGCCTTTGGACAGGAATCCGCCGGCTGGGCGCAAAATTACTTTGTGGCCCGCCAGACGACGGATGGTCAGCGGGACCATGCCCGCTCGGAAAAGTACACCCTCGGAGGGAAGTGGTTTTACACCGCAGATCAGGGTCGTTGGACGGCGGGCCTGATCGCCCGCATGTATCACCATGAGGCCCAGGAGCCAGGCTTTCTGAGCGCCGGCGAGCTGGCCGCACGGCGCAGCCAGTCTCCGGCCAAGAATGCCAACGATGGGGACGACCGGGACATGCAGCAGCTCAGTGCCCACCTGGATCTGCAACTGGCCGATAGTTTGAGCTTGAGCAACAAGCTCTATCTCAATAGCTATCTGGATGATCGCCGGGTTACTTTCACCAGCTATCCCAGCGGAAACGCTCCGCGCCAGCGGCGCCAGTGGGACGAGGTTCAAACGGGGTTGATGAGTACCCTTACTTGGCGGGCCCCTTCCTATCTGACCCTGGAAGGGGGCGCCAACCTGGAGCACCAGGACAATGAATACCGGCGCTATCGTTATAGCTATAGCCTGCCGACCAATTTTTCCGCCACCCCAGCCCGAGTCCAGAACAATGAGCATTACACCCTGGATAACCTGGGCGGCTATGTGCAGGCCCTGTTGCAGCCCACCCCTGAACTGCGCATCACGCCAGCGTTTCGGGTGGATAAATTCAGTGGCGAAACCGTCTCCCGCATCACCGGCACCAAGGCGGAGTTGCAGGATTACGGCTGGATTCGTCAGCCCAAGCTGAGCGTGCTCTATGCCCTCAGCCCAGCGCTCAATGTTTACGCCAACTGGGGCAAGACTTTCCAGGTGCTGACCGGATCCCAGGCGCCGGCTTATCTGACGGTGGGGCAGGCAGCTTATCGGCCTTCCATCAACACCGGCAAGGAAGTGGGGCTCAAGGGCCAGCCTTGGGCTGGCGCCGAAGCCCGGGTCGCCCTGTGGCAGCAGGACGCCACCGATGAAGTGGCCAACATGCCCAGCACGGGCACCACGGTGGGGCTGGGGCAGACCCGGCGCAAGGGGCTGGATTTCCAGTTCACCCAGCGTTTGGGAGCACAGTGGACGCTCTGGTTCTCCCATGCGATCCAGGAAGCCCGTGTGGTGAGCGGGACCGTGGATGGGGTATCCCTGGCGGGCAAGGAGGTATTTTCCACCCCGCGCCATATCACCAATCTGGGCGCCGAGTATCAGGCGAATGCCCACTGGCGTTTCAGCCTCCAGGGGCGCGCCCAGGGGGATTACTACATCGACAATCTCAATGCTCAGGGCAAATATGGCGCTTATGCAGTGCTGGACGGAAGTGTGAGGTACACTTTATCCGTCTGGTACGACAACTTCTTCTGGGGCGGTAACAACCAGCCCATGTTCTCCCCTGCGCCGGGTCGGGGGGCCTTTGTATCCCTCAATGTAAAGATGTAAATAACAGAACGGCGGCGTACAGACCGCCGGCATATGCATGCCCGGTGCCTTGGCGCCGGGCTGGGGGGCGCCTGGGGCACATTTGCAGTACCCCTTTTCACGGAGCGTTTCCCCCATGCAGATCAAGGCGATTCCCTACGCCCTGGCGGCCCTGTTTGCGGCCACAAGCCATGCGGCCCAAAGCAGCCCTGCCGGATCATCCGGCGTCACCCTCGATGATGTGCCTGTTCGGGCCACGCCCCTGGGCGCCTTGCCCGCCACCCAGGCCCTGCCTGCCGTGAATACCCTGGGACGCGCCCAGGTCGATGGCGAAGCCGTGATGAACAGCTGGGAGTTGCTGGGCCGGGTGCCCGGCATCCAGCTCACCGAGATTCGCATGGGCATCGAGTCGGGCCGGATCAGCTTTCGGGGCTTCAATGGGGAAGGCTACATCAATGGCATCAAGCTCCTGATTGACGGGATACCCGGCAATACCAACAACGGCAACCCGCGTTTCATCGACATGGTGTCGCCCCTGGAGCTGGAATCGCTTGAAGTGGTGAAAGGCGGGAGCGACCCGCGCTACGGCCTGCACAACATCGGTGGTAACGTGAATGTACTCACCCGTCAGGGGGGTAATTACAGCGTATCGCGTTTGACCTACGGCAGTTTCAATACCCGCGAAATCCAGCTCGCCCTCGGACGCGAGGCCGATAATTGGGCTCAGAATTACGTGCTGGAGCGCCAGACCTCCGATGGCTATCGGGATCACGCCCACTCCGAAAAATACACGGTGGGCGGCAAGTGGTTTTACACCGCCGATGGGGGGCAATGGGCGGCGGGCTTGAGTGCCCGTTTCCATCACAACGAAGCCCAGGAGGCGGGCTTTCTGACCGCCAGCGAACTGGCCGCCCGGCGCAGCCAGTCGCCTGCCCGAAATGCCAACGACGGGGGCGACCGGGACATGCAGCAATGGGGCATCCATCTGGATGTGGCCCTGTCCGAGCAGCTCAGCCTGAGCAATCTGGTGTATTTCAATAGCCACGTGGAAGACCGCCGGATCACCTTCAGCAGTTTTCCCTATTACAACCTGCCGCGCCAGCAGCGCCAGTGGGATGAAACCCAAACCGGGCTGCGCAGCACGCTGACCTGGCGTGCCGGCCCCGGGTTCAGCCTCGAAGGGGGGCTGAATCTGGAGCATCAGGATAACGAATACCGGCGCTACACCTATCGCTACACGCTGCCCACCAATTTTGCAGCAGCGCCGGCCAGCGTTCTCAATAACGAAAACTACACCCTGGACAACCTGGGCGGCTATATCCAGGCCGTACTTCAGCCCATCCCGGCCCTGCGCATCACGCCGGCTTTTCGGCTAGATAAATTCGAAGGCGAAAGCCTTTCCCGTATAAGCGGCGCCCGGGCCGATTTGCAGGATTACGGCTGGATCAGGCAACCCAAGCTGGGCCTGGCCTATACCGTTCAGCCCGGGCTGGAGCTGTACGCCAGTTGGGGCAAAACCTTCCAGATCCTGACCGGCTCCCAAGCCCCGGCCTATTTGAGCACCGGCCAGCAAGCCTGGCGGCCCTCCATCAATATCAGCCGGGAAGTGGGAAGCACATGGAAACCCTGGGCGGGGGGCGAGCTGCGCCTGGCCTTCTGGCAGCAGACCGCCAGCGATGAAATGGCCAACCTGCCCAGCATCGGCGCCTCCCTCGACCTGGGCCCCACCCGGCGCCGGGGCGTGGATTTTGAATTCTCCCAGGCCGTGGGCGAACGTGGGCGCGTCTGGTTCTCCCACACACTCCAGGAATCCACCGTCATGGGCGGCAGCGCCGGCGGCATGCCCCTGGCCCACCGGGAAGCCTTCGCCACCCCGCGCTACATCACTAATATGGGGGCCGAATATCAAATTGATGAGCGCTGGCGCCTCAGCCTCCAGGGCCGCGCCCAGGGGGATTACTACATCTACACCCTCGCCGCACCGGGCAAATACGGCAGCTATGCGGTGGCCGATTTAGGTGCCCGCTACACCCTTTCCCCCCAAGCCAGCATCGACCTCCAGATCCGTAACCTGCTGGACCGCAAGTACGAATACGTCTGGTTCGACTCCGCCTTCTGGGGCCCCCAGGCTCAGCCCATGTTCTCCCCAGCACCGGGGCGGGCGGCGTATGTGGCGCTGAATTTGAGGATGTGAGGGTTGCCCCGGAGCGCTTCAGGGGCCAAAGGCGGTCGAAGGGCGTTTGCTGACCCATTGGGGCGTCACGCTGCTGGAAGAGGCGGCGCAGCGGATCCACTCAGGATGGCGCTCGGGCCTGGCTCACGAGAACAACTCGGCGTGCGTCCCGCTGCGCACGAACACCACCAAGCCGCTTTTGCCTGTATCGTCGAGCCGGTAGATCAACAGGAAGTCGCCGCCGATGTGGCACTCGCGATGGCCCGCCCAGTCCCCGGTCAGTGGATGGTCGAGCCATTCAGGTGGTAGCTGATCAAGGTTTGAAGCTGCCCATGGGAATTCCAAAACCCACCCAAAAAAATCCCCCACCCGTTTCCGGGCAGGGGATTTTTTTGCATGCAAGCGCAGGTACTACCCAGGTGCTCTCAGCCATGCCGTCCCAGCGAGGGTACGCAACACAGCTTCAACACCCATTCCCCATCAATGCACCGTACCGGGCTTCTGGAGCGGGGCGACGTCAACCCAGATGTCGGAGCCGTCTTCGGTTTCCTGGACTTGCAGGCCGAACAGGCTGAACAGGGTTTGCACGTCCCTGCGCAGGGGGGTGTCGGCCATTTCGCCGGGGGGCAGGGTGTGGCCGGCGGCGAGGTGTTGGGCGGTGGTGTGCCAGATGGGGGAGATGAAGGAGTGGCTCACCAGTTCGTGCATTTCGGCGCTGATGGCCGATAGGGGCTGGCCCAGGCCGTCCAGGTAGCCTTGCACGTGGGCGAGGGCCTGCATCAGGTGGGCGATGCGGCCCATGCTCTTGGCGAACAGGCTGTCCAGATCCTGATCGGCAAAATACAGGGTGATCTCTTCCTGCATGCCTTCGGGCAGGGCCTTGAGCAGGGCGGCCAGGTGGTTGAGGAGCAGATCGGCATCGGCGGGCACCGACCAGGCGCTGCGCCGGTTGATGCGGTATTCCTGCCACATGGCGCCCACGATGGGGGCCAGGGTGCGGGCGAGGGGGGATTCGGGCGGGGCGGGGATGCTTTCCCGGGCGTCGTGCAGGCGCCAGCAATCCTTGTGCAGGTGGTGGATGAGGCGCGCAATCTCGGTGCCGTCGCCGCTCAGGATCTGCCACAGCTTGGGGCCGTCGAACAGCAGGGCGAGGCCTCCTTCGTCGCTGGCGATGCGGCTCAGGTGCTCGGCCTGGGCGCTGGCGAGGCCGAACTTGTGTTCGGTGGCGGCCAGGTCGTCGGTCACGATGATGCGCGACAGGCTGGAGAGGTCCAGATCCGTATCGCGGGCTTGAATGCGCTCCAGCAGGGCTTCGATCACTTGGCTCAGGGTGCTGGCATGGGCGCCGGAGGTGGGGCCGTCGAATTCGATATGCATGGTGGGCAGCTCGGGCGGTTTGAAAGCACAAGGCCCGGCAGGGCCGGGCCGTGGGGCGTGGTGAGGCGTTCGGGCCGCAGGGGCCGGGCCGGCCTTACTCTTCCACGTGACGCAGGGACAGGTCAACCGCCCGCACGTCTTTGGTCAGGCTACCGATGGAGATCCGGTCAACCCCGGTTTCGGCAATGGCGCGCACCCGTTCCAGGTTAACACCGCCGGAGGCTTCCAGTTCGGCTCGGCCCTTGGTGATGCGCACGGCTTCACGCATCTGGTCGAGATCCATGTTGTCCAGCAGGATCATCTTGGCACCGGCGGCGAGGGCTTCGTCCAGCTGGGCCAGGTTTTCGACCTCGATTTCGATGAACACATTGGACGGGGCAATGGCCCGGGCCTTGTCCATCACGGCCTTGATGCTGCCGGCGGCGATGATGTGGTTTTCTTTGATCAAGATCCCGTCGTACAGGCCGATACGGTGATTGGTGCCACCCCCGACCTTGACCGCATATTTTTGGGCCAGACGCAGACCCGGCAGGGTTTTGCGGGTGTCGACGATCTTGGCCTTGGTGCCGGCCACGGCCTGCACGAAGGTCGCCGTCAGGGTGGCGGTGCCAGACAGGAGCTGAACGAAGTTGAGGGCGGTACGCTCGGCGGTCAGCAGGGCGCGGGCGGAGGCATCCACCTCGCACAGGAGCTGGCCGGGCTTGACCCGTTCGCCATCGCGCACGTGCCAGATCACCGATGCATCGGGTTCGAGGGCGGCGAAGGCGGCGTTGAACCAGGCGGTGCCACACAGCACGGCGTCTTCGCGGGTGATTACGCGGCCCCGGGCGTTGCGGCTGGCGGGCACGAGCCGGGCGGTCAGGTCGCCGGTGCCGATGTCTTCAGCCAGGGAGGCTGCTACAGTGCGTTGTACTTCAACGCGGAGTTGTTCGGAAAATTCCATCGCATGTCGCCTTAGATGAATCGGCCCAGATTCTAACACCGGGGGAGGATGGCTCATGAGCGAGTTGATAGGGGTTTTGCAGGTCAGCCTGGGGGTTTTGGTGAGCCTGGCCGTGGTAGGCGTGGTGCTTTACTGGTACATCCAGGACATCACCCAGAAAAAACATGCGATTTTGCGCAACTACCCGGTGGTGGGGCATCTGCGCTACTTTTTCGAGCAGTTGGGGGAGTATTTTCGCCAGTATTTCTTCCTGGGCGACCGGGACGAGATGCCCTTCAACCGGGCAACCCGGAGCTGGGTGTATCGGCTGGCCAAAAATGAAGGTGGAGTGATCGGTTTTGGCTCCACCTACGATCTGCGGGTGCCTGGTTCGCTGATTTTTGTGAACGCGGGCTTTCCGGTGCTGGATGAAGAGCAAAACCCCACACCGCCTTTGGTGATTGGCGAGGGCTATGCGGCCCAGCCCTTCGTGGCCCGCTCCCTCGTTAACATCAGCGGGATGAGCTACGGCGCCCTGTCGCGCCCGGCGGTGCTGGCCCTCTCCAAGGGGGCGGCCAAGGCCGGGTGCTGGATGGGCACCGGGGAGGGCGGCCTCGCGCCGGCCCACCTGGAAGGGGGCGCCGACATCATCATGCAGATCGGCACCGCCAAATACGGGGTGCGGGACGAGAAGGGTGAGCTTTCGGACGAGCGCCTGCGGGAAATCGCCGCCCATGAGCAGGTGCGAGCCTTCGAGATCAAGCTCTCCCAGGGGGCCAAGCCGGGCAAGGGCGGGGTGCTGCCTGCTGCCAAGGTGACCCCTGAAATCGCCCGGATCCGGGGCATTCCGGTGGCGGTGGATTCCATCAGCCCCAACCGGCACCGGGACATCGCCAATGTGCATCAGCTCCTCGACATGATCGTGCGGGTGCGCAAGGTGACGGGCAAACCCACGGGCATCAAGACCGCCATTGGCGGGCGCCACTTCATCCATGAGCTGTGCGAGGCGATTGTGCTGCGCGGCCTGGATGCCGCCCCCGATTTTATTGTGGTGGATGGGGGCGAAGGGGGCTCGGGCGCCGCGCCCCAGGCCCTTGCAGATCATATGGCCCTGTCCATCGACGAGGCCCTGCCCCGGGTGGTGGACACCCTGATCGAGTTCGGGCTCAAGGAGCGCATCAAGGTGGTGGCCTCGGGCAAGCTGGTGACTTCGGCCCGGGCCGCGTGGGCGTTGGCCTGCGGGGCCGATTTTGTAAACACCGCCCGGGGCTTCATGTTCTCCCTGGGCTGCATCCAGGCCATGCGCTGCCACCAGAACACCTGCCCCACCGGGATCACCACCCACAACGTCAAGCTCCAGCGGGGGCTGGTGGTGGAGGACAAGTGCGAGCGGGTCGCCCATTACGCCCGCAACATGAACAAGGAAATCGACATGATCGCCCACGCCTGCGGCCTCGCCCAGGCCCGGGAGTTCCGCCGGGAGCATGTGCGCATCGCCCTGGCCGATGGGCGCACCGAGGCCCTGAGCCAGCTCTACCCCTATCCGGGGCGGCGGGACGACGCGTGGTCAGACTGAGCGGGCCCAGTCTGGGCCCATGCCTGGGCTTTAGGGCCAGGGTCTGAGCGCCAGGGGCTGGGGCCCTGTTCTTCCGATGGGGCTGAACGCTGCAAAACCGGGCCTTTTGGCCAATGTTGCGAAAGAAGTCTGCTATCCAGAATGGGTGGGGTCGGGTGCGCTGCATCCGCCCCCTCGCCCTTCCGGTGCGAGGGAAGACTGATCCAATCTGCAGGAGTCTTCCATGTACCTCGTTCATAGCCCCCTGGCGCCCCATCCCGTTCTGTTTCCCCATCTGCCCATGCATCCCGCGGTGTATCCCGCCGTGCACCCTGACTTCGCCGCCCAAGGCGTGTTCGGCAACCTGATCGGCAAGCTGGCCCCGACGGCGGGGCAAGTGGTGGGCCATCTCACCGGCCATCAGGCCCTGGGTAACACGCTTGGCCAGGTGGTGGGCCATGTGGCGCCCCTCCTGCCGTTCTCGGCCTACCCGGTGGCGAGCGCGCCGGATTTCGCTGCCCAAGGCGTGTTTGGCAATCTGCTCGGCAAGTTGGCCCCGACGGCGGGCCAGCTGGTGGGGCAGCTCACCGGCCATCAGGCCCTGGGTAATGCCGTGGGTCAAGTGGTGACCCAGGTGGCACCGCTGCTGCCTTTCTCTGCCTATCCCCAAGCCTGATAGCTGCCATCTCCCCTGCGCCCGGTTTGCCGGGGGCTGGGGAGTGGTGCTGTGCATCCGGAGTTGATCATGTTTCCGAATCAGAATTCCAATTCCAATTCCAATTCCAGTCCCATGCCCGATGCGTCCCGTGACAGCCGTGGGCAAGAGGCCTCCGGGGGGGCGGTGGCCCATGCCCGGCGCAAAATGCTCATCGTGCAGCGCCGGGGCCTGCATCACCAGGGGCTGGTGCCCATGAACTCGGAGGCCTTGGCGGCCACGGTGGCGGCCATGCCGGGGGTGGAGGTGCTCAAGGTGCATCCCTCCCACAAGCACGCCCGGCGCATGGCTTCCCACCCGGGGGAGGCCACCGAGCGCTACAGCGTCCATGTGGATGCCCATCAGGTGGAGCAACTGCGTCAGTCGGCGCCGCCCCATCTCATCATCGAAGAAGATCATCCCCTGCGCTACGGGGACAAGCACCAGCATCTGGCCCCCGAGCTGCACACCCTGAGTGCCTACGCTGCGAGCGGCCAGACGCCCGTGCCCCAGCGCATCTTGCTGGTGTTGCAAGGCCCCGATGGGCGCCCGGTGGACAATGCGCAGGTGATCCTGACCGGCGATAGCTACCCGAGCCATGGTTTGAGCGATGCCTCGGGCCAGGTGAGTCTGGAGCTGCTCCAGACCACGCCGGGGCCGGTGCGCTCCTTGTTGATTATTCCCGATAAGAGCTACTGGAATGCGTATCTGGAACAACTGGTGCTCCAGGCGGATCAACCCAATGTGATCACCCTGGTGCCCATGACCGAGCCCAACCCCCGGGTGCCGCCCCAGGTGCCCCTGGGCTGGGGCCAGCAGTTGATGGGCCTGGATCTGGTGCCGGCCACGGCCACCGGGCGCGGGGTGAAGGTGGCCGTGGTGGATTCGGGCATTGATAGCAGCCATCCCTTGCTGCGTGGCGTGCGCCTGGGGCAGGACTTCACCAGCAGCAATCCGGAAGGCTGGCGCCAGGATCAGATTGGCCACGGCTCCCACTGCGCGGGGGTGATTGGCGCCAATCCGATGGGGGTGCAAGCCCTGCAGATGCGTGGTTTTGTGCCGGAAGCCGAGATTCACGGGCTCAAGGTGCTGCCGGGCGGCCAGGTGAGCAGCTTGCTGGAGGCCATTGATTACTGTATCAACCACGATATTGATGTGGTCAACATGCGCCTGGGCAGCGACCAGGTGTCGGAGGCCGTGAATCAGAAGCTGGAAGAAGCCGCCCAGCATGGGGTGGCCTGC
>JAJTBM010000591.1 GCA_021286885.1 Rhodocyclales bacterium | reverse complement strand
TACGGCGCAGGTTTTGGCTATCGAGCAAAATCTGCTCCACCACACCGACCAAGTCTTTACCCGGTTCGGTCAGACCCAGCAGGCGCTTGCCCTTGCGCACGAAGATCTCGATCCCTAGCTCGTCTTCCAGATCCTTGATGTGCTTGGACACCCCCGGCTGGGAGGTGTGCAGCGCAATGGCCACCTCGGTCAGGTTGAAATTGCGCCGGACGGTCTCGCGGATGATGCGCAGTTGCTGGAAGTTCATGCCCGTTTCCTTTCTTGTTCAAATACTTGCAGCCGGGTCGGTGCCAGACGCACGATCTGGCCTTCCACGAGTTGCAGGGCCACCGCCCGTTCGGCGGGGATCTCCACCTCAAAATGCTGCTCCTGCTGGGCATCAACGCCCTGCAGCTCAACCCGGGCCGTGATGCCGAAGGCCAGCACCCGGCTGACCCGGGCCGGAATCCCTTCCTGAGTGTGGGCGGCCGTCACGATATCCAGTTCGTGGGGCCGTGCAAAGGCCACCACGTCAGAACCGTGATCCAGATCACCTGCCGAATGGCCCACCAGCGCCTGGCCGATGCGTACGCCTGCGCCTTCGATGCGCCCGTGGAACAGGTTCACTGCCCCCAGGAAGCCATACACAAAGGGGGTTGCGGGTTGGGCATACACCGATTCGGGGCTGCCGATCTGTTCGACCCGGCCCTTGTTCATCAGCACCACCCGGTCGGCCACTTCCAGGGCTTCTTCCTGGTCGTGGGTCACGAAGATGGAGGTGATGTGCAGTTCGTCATGCAGCTTGCGCAGCCAGCGGCGCAGTTCCTTGCGCACCTGGGCATCCAGGGCGCCGAAGGGCTCGTCCAGCAGCAGCACCCGGGGCTCCACCGCCAGGGCGCGGGCGAGGGCGATGCGCTGGCGCTGGCCGCCCGAGAGCTGGGCCGGGAAGCGGTCGGCGAGCCAGTCCAGTTGCACCAGCTGGAGCAGTTCATGAACCTTGGCGCGGATCTTTGCTTCGGGCAGCCGCTGGCTACGGGGCTTCATGCGCATCCCGAAGGCCACGTTCTCGAACACGGTCATGTGGCGGAACAGGGCGTAATGCTGGAACACAAAGCCCACCTGACGCTCCCGGACATGGGTGTCGGAGGCGTCCTGGCCTTCGAGCAGCACCTGGCCGCTATCCGCCGATTCCAGCCCGGCGATGATGCGCAGCAGGGTGGTCTTGCCGCAGCCGGAGGGGCCCAGCAGGGCCACCAGCTCGCCCCCGGGGAAGTCCAGGGAGATGTTGTCCAGGGCGGTGAATTGCCCGAATTGCTTATGGATGTTCTTGACCTGAATGCTCATGATGCATGCTTCTCCGAGGTGTTGGCCTGGGCTTCGCCCGCCCGGTATTCAACCCAGCTCTTGATGACCAGGGTGATCAGGGCCAGCAGGGCCAGCAGGGAGGCCACGGCAAAGGCCGCAGCAAACTGGTATTCGTTGTAAAGAATTTCTACGTGGAGCGGGAGGGTGTTGGTCTCGCCCCGGATGTGGCCGGAAACCACGCTTACGGCGCCAAACTCACCCATGGCCCGGGCATTGCTGAGAATTACCCCGTACAGCAGGCCCCACTTGATGTTGGGCAGGGTTACG
>JAJTBM010000059.1 GCA_021286885.1 Rhodocyclales bacterium | reverse complement strand
GCTGGTCAGGGTGACGGCCGCGCCGCCCTTTTCCAGATCGCGCAGGTCGGGGTGGTATTCCGCCGGACAGGCGACGTTCAGGTGGAAGCCGAACTTGGGCGCCGCGTGCATGAAGCTGTGGCAGACGTTGTTGCCGTCGCCGATCCAGGCGATCGTCTTGCCGGCGACCGGGCCGGAATGCTCCTCGATTGTCTGCAGATCGGCCAGAATCTGGCAGGGGTGCGAACGGTCGGTCAGGCCGTTGATGACCGGCACGGTGGAGCCCAGCTTCATTTGCCCGGTGAGCATGCCGTACCAGGGCGCGTTGGTGTCTTCCACCACGGTGATGGTGCCCAGGGGTGCATCGCACTTTTCGAGTTTGGCGTTGGCGTTCTGGGTATTGGCGCCGCCGGCTGATCCGGTGGCGGTGGTCTTGGCTTCTTCAGCCCCCATCTGCATGTTGGCACAGCCGCTCAGGGTCAGCAGGCTGCTGCCCAGGGCGAGGGTGGTCAGGAGGCGGGACGGAGAGCTGAAAGAGGGGATAGCGGTCATGGTGCGCATTGTCCGTAGCTTGGGGGTTGGTGCAAACTTTTGAAAACAAATGTATTTGTGTAAAACGCCGACGGATTCTAGCCAGCCCCTTCCAGCAAAAAGCAGCGCGTGTCGATTTTTAAAGGAACTATTCTTTTGGAATGGATTCGGCGCCACTTCTGCACAGCTTTGCCGTGTTTTGATGCACTTTCGGGATACCCCCGCTTGGCCAAGTCCGGCACAATGCGCGCCTGCGCCAGTCTCGGGCGTTTTCCGAACGGGTTTCCATGTCTTACGAATTTCTGGTTGGCCTGCGCTATACCCGCTCCAAGCGGCGTGCCCAGGGTGGCAATCGCTTCATATCCTTCATTTCCATGGTGTCCATGCTGGGGATTGCCCTTGGTGTGGCGGCCCTGATTGTGGTGCTCTCGGTGATGAACGGCTTCCAGCGGGAGCTGCGTACCCGCATCCTGGGGGTGGCTTCCCACGTCCAGGTGAGTGGCTACGATGGGGAGTTGAACAACTGGCAGCGGGTGGCGGACGAGGTGTCCAAGCACCCCCGAGTGCTGGCCAGCGCGCCCTTTGTCCAGGCCCAGGGGATGTTGTCTTTTGACCAGTCGGTACGCGGCTCGCTGATCCGGGGGGTGTTGCCGGATGCCGAGGACAAGGTGGCCGATTTCGCCCAGCACATGAAGTCGGGCCGCCTGGAGGATCTCCCGCCGGGCCTGGGGGCCGACCTGGCCCGGGCCCTGCATGTGATGCCCGGCGACAAGGTGACGCTGATTGCGCCCCAGGGCCTGGTGACGCCAGCGGCCATCCTGCCCCGGCTCAAGCAGTTTCAGGTGGTGGGCATCTTTGAGGTGGGGATGTTCGAGTACGACTCCAGCCTGGCCCTGATCCACATGCAGGACGCCCAGACCCTGTACCGGATGGAAGACCGGGTGAGCGGGGTGCGCCTCAAGATCGACGATCTGTTTGCCGCGCCCCGGGTGTCCCACGAGCTGGCCAAATACCTGGACGCCGATGCCATGGCCTCCGACTGGACGCGCAGCCACGCCAATTTCTTCCGGGCGGTGCAGATCGAGAAGAACGTGATGTTCATCATCCTGCTGCTCATCGTGGCGGTGGCGGCCTTCAATATTGTCTCGACCCTGGTCATGGCAGTGCAGGACAAGCAGGCCGACATTGCCATCCTGCGCACCCTGGGGGCCAGCCCGGGTTCGATCATGGCCATTTTTGTGATCCAGGGGGCCCTGATCGGCTTCATTGGCCTGGGTCTGGGCGTGGCCGGCGGGGTGAGTCTGGCCCTCAACATCGACGTGGTGGTGCCGGCCATCGAGCGCCTCCTGGGCATCCAGTTCCTGTCCAAGGACGTGTATTACATCTCCGATCTGCCCTCTGAACTGCAGTGGGGCGATGTGATCGCGATTACCGCCGTATCCTTTGTGCTGACCCTGGTGGCCACCCTGTATCCCAGCTGGCGGGCGTCCCGCCTCAACCCGGCGGAGGCCCTGCGCTATGAGTGAAACCCAAGTGATTCAGCCCGCCGACGGGGGCCTGGTGCTTGAATGCACCGATCTGGGCAAGACCTTCCGCGAAGGCGCCGCCGCCGTGGATGTGCTGCGGGGGGTGAGCCTCGCGGTGCGGCGGGGCGAGCAACTGGCGATTGTGGGTTCATCGGGCTCCGGCAAGAGCACCCTGCTGCACCTGCTGGGGGGGCTGGATGTGCCCAGCCGGGGCGCGGTGCGCCTGCTTGGGCGGGATTTTTCCAGCATCTCCGACAAGGAGCGGGGCCGGCTGCGTAATGAATCGCTGGGCTTCGTGTATCAGTTTCACCACCTGCTGGCCGAATTCACCGCCCTCGAAAACGTGGCCATGCCCCTGCTGGTGCGCCGCATGAAGCGCCCTGAGGCCCTGGCCCAGGCCAAGGCCACCCTGGAGGCGGTGGGGCTGGGCCACCGCCTGGATCACACCCCCGCCGAGCTTTCCGGGGGCGAACGCCAGCGCGCCGCCATCGCCCGTGCGCTGGTGACGCGTCCGGCTTGCGTGCTGGCCGACGAGCCCACCGGCAACCTGGACCGCCAGACCGCCGACAAAGTGTTTGAGCTGATGCTGGGCCTGGCCCGGGATCAGGGCACCAGCTTCATCATCGTCACCCACGACAACCGGCTTGCGGCCCAGGCCACCCGCAGTCTGCAACTGCAGGATGGGTGCTTGGTGGCGGGCTGAGAAGCAAGGTGCGCTAATTTGTATCGCATTTTCGCGGGCTGGGCGGGCTCAAGTTTGTCTGCTTGGTTCCGATACACCCCCAGGTACGGCTCAGTCGTCGAGTCACAACTTTCGGAGGTGGTATGAAAGCTTTGTTTGAGCCTGGCATTCTGTTGCTCAATCGATTGAGATACTCGGCCAAGTTTGTATTGATGGGCCTGATCGCGGTGCCTGTCATCAGCTTTTTGCTGTACGAGTTCACCGTCACCCTCAAGGAGAACATCGATTTCGCCGCCCATGAGCAGGATGCCATTGGGCGGGTGCCGAGCGTGGTGCATTTTATCCGGCTGTCCCAGCAGCACCGAGGGCTCTCGGTATGGGTGCTCAAGGGGGATGTGAGCATGAAAGGGCGGCTGGATGAGAAAACCGCCGAGCTGGATCGCGCCTTCCACAAGGTGAATGATGCGCTGCCGGCCAGTGTTGCGCCCACGGCCCATAAGCGTTGGAGCCAGGTGGTGCGGGACTGGGAGGACATCAAGCAGCGTGGCGCAAGCATGTCGCCCCAGGAAAGCCGCAAAATCCATAGCCAGATGATCGCCCAGGCCACCCTGGCCCTGCATGATCTGGGGGATGACGGCTATCTCTCCCTGGATCCGGTGGCAGATACCTATTATCTGATCGTGAATGTGCTCCATGGCATGCCGGACGTGGCTGAGCGCCTGGGACGCCTGCGAGCCAGTGGCACCAATGCCTTGGTGAGCAAGAGTCTGGATGATGCCCTGCGCTATGAAATCAGCACCCAGATTGGTGAGCTGAACATGGTGCGCGGCGAACTCAACGAGAACTTCACCCGGGCGGCCAGTTTTAACCCCGGTCTGCGCAGCACCCTGGAGGGCTTGAATACGCGCCTGAATCAGGGGGTCGACCAGACACTGCAAGTACTGGAAGGGCAGATCCTGAAAGGCCAGTTCGAGATGAAGCCAGACACCTACTTCGCGCTGGTCAGCGAGAGCATTGATCTGGTGTTTACCGAGTCCGAGCAGAGCCTCCAACCCGCCATACAGCGCATGCTGACCCAGCGGGTGGCCGATTACGAGCGTAGTTTTTATCTGGCCAGCACCCTCACGGGGGCAGCCTTGCTGGTGATGGTATATTTCTCGGTGGCTTTCTGCCTGTCGGTCACCCGCTCGGTGGCGGAGTTGCAAGCGGGGGCTAAAACCTTGGCGGGGGGCGATCTGGCAACCCGCATTCAGCTCTCGACTCAGGATGAGTTGGCCCAGGTGGCCCAGCAGTTCAATCAGATGGCCCAGAGTTTTGCGGACGTGATCCGCAAGCTGCAAAGTGGTGCCCAGGATGTCACTACGGCGGCTGTGGCCTTGGCGGGGTCTGCCAGCCAAGTCTCCATGGGATCCAGTCGCCAGAACGATGCAGCCTCGGCCATGGCGGCTGCGGTCGAGCAGCTGACCACCAGCATCGAAGAAATTGCCCATAGCGCCCAAGAGGCCGAAGGTGTTTCGTCCAGCTCTGGCCAACTCTCCCAGACCGGCGCCTCGGTGGTGGCTCAGACCGTGACTGACATGGAGCGGATTGCCGTATCGGTGCGTGAATCGGCGGGCGTGATCCAGGCTTTGGGCGAACAAGCGGCCCAGATTGCCAGCAGCGTGAATTCGATCAAGGAAATTGCAGATCAAACCAATCTGCTGGCCCTGAATGCCGCGATTGAGGCGGCCCGGGCAGGGGAAACCGGGCGGGGTTTTGCGGTGGTGGCCGATGAGGTGCGCAAGCTGGCCGAACGCACCACCAAGGCAACCGGCGAAATTACCCAGATGGTGAATGCCATTCAGGCGGGCACGGGCCGGGCCGTGCAGACCATGGAAGATGGGGTGGCTCGGGTTCAGGCCGGGGTGGCTCTTGCAGGGGAGGCCGGCGCGTCCATGGGGCAGATCCGTAGTGGGGCTGATCAGGTGGTCGGCGTGGTGGCCGTGATTTCCCAATCCCTGCGGGAGCAGGGTGTGACCAGCTCGGAAATTGCGCGCAACGTCGAGCAGATTGCCCAAATGGCGGAGAGCAACAACACCGAAATCCAGGCCACGGCCTCCACTGCCCGCCGCCTCGAAAACCTCGCCCAGCAACTGCGCTCCGAGGTGTCCCACTTCCGGGTCTGAGGCGCGTGTTTGTGACCTGATTGTGACCTGATGGGCCTTGATGGGCCGTGTGGATCTAAAAACGCCAACCCCCGCCATCGGCCAGGCCGGAGCGGGGGTTGGCGTTTTTGCGTGGATGATGTCTGGCTGCCTGCCGGAGATCAGTCGGGTAGCAGGGCGGTTTCCAGTTCCTGGCGCCCCAGGGGCGAGGCCATGGCGATGATGTGCTGGCCCGGCTCCAGCATGAAATCCTTGGGCGGATTGAATACAAAGTCCGAACCAGTACGCACGGCCACCAGCACATAGTTGGGGCTGCGCAGCTGCAGGGTGCCCAGGGCCCGGGGGGCAAACTGGCGCGGTACCGGGACTTCTTCCAGGCGCAGCTTGTGCTCGGAGCGCAGCATCTCGTCCAGGAAAGTCACCACGTGGGGGCGCACCATGCTGGAAGCAATCCGCATCCCGCCGCTGAAATCGGGCGATACCACGCTGTCGGCGCCGGCCCGGCGCAGCTTCTCGCCGTTGCGCACCTCATGGCAGCGGGCCACGATGCGAATGTCCGGGTGAAGCTGTTTGGCGGTGAATACGATCATCAGGTTGCGGCTGTCATCCCCGGTGACTGCAAACACCCCCTGGGCCCGGTCGATGCCGGCGCTCTGGAGCAGATCATCGTCGCTTGCATCACCCACCAGGTAGATCAGCCCCGGATGGCGTTCGCGTTGGGCCTCCAGCGCGCTTTCGTCCATGTCGATGGCCACAAAGTGGCGATTGGTATTGCTCAGTTCCCGGGCCACATTGCGCCCGACCCGGCCAAAGCCGCAGATGATGTAATGGCCTTGCAGTTTTTGGACCTGCTTTTCCATGCGACGTCTCCGCAAGGTGTAATCCAGATCGCTTTCCAGAAAGAAAACGGTCAGGCTGGTAAACAAAAAAGTCACGGCCCCGAAGCCCGCCAGGGCGATCAGGCCCGCAAACAGGCGCTCCACGATCCCGTCGATGGGCACCACTTCCCCGTAGCCCACCGTGGTGATGGTGATGAGCGTCATGTAGAGCGCATCGGAGAAATTCGCCTGGTCGCCACCGGCCAGATAGAAGCCGCCTGTCCCCAGCACGGTGAGGGCCAGCAGTAGGCCGGCGGCGTAGTAGATGCGCCGCAAAATACGAGGCAGCTGGGTGCGCCGTTGGGAATGGCGGTGACGCACCGGGGCCGGCGTACGGGGCGGGCCAAACAGGCGGGGCAGCTTCATGGGCGCAGCGCCTGGCGTTGTTGCCAGCGGCGCACCAGATACCAGCGCCAGGCCAGTCGGGTCAGCCCGTAGCCGACGAGGGCCAGCCCGCTGGCGAGCACCAGCAGGCCCAGGGCCAGGGGCTGGCCCAGGCTCTGGAGCCAGCCGGCGAGTTCCAGCACCCACGCGCTCAGGCTCTGGGCGTGCCATTCGGGCGGTTCAGTGAAGCGGGCCGGGCCGGGGCCCAGAATCCGTTCGCCCAGGCCGAAGGCCAGGATGTAAAGGGGCACGATGGTGAAAGGATTGGTGTAGAGGGTTGTGAACAGGGCGAGGGGCAGATTCACCCGCCACACCAGGCAGACCAGGGCCGCCCCCAGCATCTGGAAGGGGCCGGGGATCAACCCGCAAAACAGCCCCACCGCCACTGCACCCGCCGCCGAACGGCGGTTCAGGTGCCACAGGCAGGGGTGGAGCAGGGTGGCGCCAAAGGGCGCCAGCCAGCGGTTGGCGGCCAAGGTCGCAGGGTCTGGCAGGTAATTCTTGATCAGTCGGCGCATGGATGAAGCAGGGCAAGACCCGCATGGGGACAAGGATTTTAACCGACCGGGCCAGCCCTGGGGGTTTCCCTTGGGGCTAAAGTCCGGCTATGGAAATTATCTGTATTGCATGGCTGGCCGGGGTGGCCCTGATCCAGTGGGCGCCCGCCCTCCCTGACCCGCTCGCCTGGGCCGGGCTGGTGCTCGGGGGCGGGGTGGGATTGATCTACGCCATGCTGGCCCCGCCGGGCCGGGGGCGCCGGCCTGCGCTGGTTCTGGCGGCCCTGTTGCTGGGGGGCGCTTACACCGCCTGGCGTGCCGAGCTGCGTTTGGCGGATGCGCTGCCCCTGGCCCTGGAAGGCCAGGAGGTGGAGGTGAGCGGCGTGGTGGCCAGCCTGCCCCAGAGCCTGGAGAAGGGCGTGCGCTTTGTGTTTGAAGTGGAGCCGGACGCCACGCCCGCTTCCATCCCCGTTCCGCGTCGCCTGCTGCTGGCCTGGTATCGGGGCTGGCAAGAGGATGAATGGTATGGCAACCCCCAGGTGCATGCAGGGGAGCGCTGGCGCTTCACCCTGCGCCTGCGCCGCCCCCACGGCAGCGTGAATCCGGATGGCTTCGACTTTGAAGCCTGGCTGCTGGAGCAGGATCTGCGCGCCACCGGGCAGGTGCGCCCGGGCAAGGCCCAGCGGCTGGAGGTTTTGGCCCCGGGGCTGGGCTACCGGATCGAGCACTGGCGCGAAGTCATCCGCCAGCGTTTTCTGGAGGCCCTGCCCGACAAGCCCTACGCGGGGGTGCTGATTGCGCTGGCGGTGGGCGATCAGCGGGCCATTCCGCAGGCCCAGTGGCAGATGTTCGCCACCACCGGCATCGCCCACTTGGTAGCCATCAGCGGCATGCACATCACCTTGCTGGCGGCGCTGCTGGGGCGGCTGGTGCATGGGCTGTGGGCGCGTTTTCCGGCCCTGGTGCTGCGCTGGCCGGCGCGTCAGGCGGCGGTGCTGGCGGGGGCTTTGGGGGCCTGGGCGTATTGCCTCCTGGCCGGCTGGGGGATTCCAGCCCAGCGCACCCTGTACATGCTGGCGGTGGGCGCCCTGGCCTTGTTGCTGCGCCGGGAGCTGGCCCCCGGCCCGGTCTTGGCCCTGGCGCTGGGAGTGGTGTTGTTGATCGACCCCTGGGCGGTGCTGGCGCCGGGCTTCTGGCTCTCCTTCGGCGCAGTGGCCTGTCTGTTCTGGGCCCTGGGTGGGCGTTTGGGGGCGGAGGCGGGCTGGCGCGCCGGGCTGCGTACCCAGTGGGTCGTCACCCTGGGGTTGTTGCCCGCCATGCTGATCCTGTTCCAGCAGTTTTCGCTGGTGTCACCCCTGGCCAACGCATTGGCGGTGCCCCTCATCAGCTTTCTGGTGACGCCCCTGGCCCTGGCCTATGCGCTGTTGCCGCTCCAGATGCTGGCAGATCTGGCCCACGGGCTGCTGGCCTGGGGCATGGTGCCGGTGGAGTGGCTGGCCCGTTGGCCCGGGGCCCAATGGCAGCAGGCTCGCCCGCCCCTGGCGCTGGTGCTGCTGGCCCTGCCGGGCTGTTTGTGGCTGCTCCTGCCCCGGGGCACGCCGGCCCGCTGGCTCGGGGGGCTGTTGCTGGTGCCCCTGGTGGGCTGGACGCCCCCCCGCCCGGCCCCCGGCAGCGCCCGGGTAACGCTGCTGGATGTGGGCCAGGGGCTGGCGGTGCATGTGGCCACCGCCGGGCATGATCTGGTGTACGACGCGGGCCCGGCCTTTTCGGCGGAGGCCAATAGCGGGGAGCGCATCCTCCTGCCTTATCTGCGCGCCCAGGGCGTGCGCCAGCTGGACGAATTCATCATCACCCATCCAGATCAAGACCATGCAGGAGGCGCCGAATCGGTGTTCCTGGGGCTGCCTGTGGCCCGGGTGCGCGCCTCTTTGCCGGCCAGCCACCCGGTGCGTCTGATGGCGGGGGCTGCCTACCAGCCCTGTGCCGCCGGCCAGCGCTGGGTGTGGGACGGGGTGGGCTTTGAAGTGCTCTCGCCCCGGGGCGCGGTGGAGGAGGGGGACGAGCGCAAGACCAACGCCTGGTCCTGCGTGCTGCGCATCGACGTCGCTGGCCAGCGCTTGCTGCTCACCGCTGACATGGAAGCCCCCACCGAAGCCGAACTGGTGGCCGCCGATCCTGCTGCGCTGGCGGCGGATGTGGTGGTGGTGCCCCATCACGGCAGCCGCACTTCATCCACCCCGCCCTTCATTGCCGCCACGGGCGCCCGCTGGGCCCTGTTTCCGGTGGGCTACCGCAACCGCTTCCACCATCCCCATCCCAAAGTCTGGGCGGCCTGGGGTGCGGCGGGGGCCGAACGCCTGCGCACTGACCAGGGCGGCGCCCTGCGCATCCACATGGAATCGGACGGCCTGCGCGTGGAGCCCTGGCGCACGGTGGAGAAGCGCTACTGGCGCGACTGAAACCCGGATTGCCGCACTGCGGTGCTATCCTTGGGCCATCACAACCTTGAGCCGCACCACGATTGCCATGAGCCTGATTGCTGCGTTGCGCCGCCTGCTGGGCGGCACCCTCCAAACGCCCTCTGTTGCCCCCGCTGCCGCCGGCCCCCGGGCGCACAGCGTCCAGTGCTGTGGCCCCCACGGCCTGCACCGGATGCACTATCTGGAGTGGGGCGACCCGGCCAACCCCCGGGTGCTGGTCTGCGTCCATGGCCTCACCCGCAATGCCCGGGATTTCGACGACTTGGCCCGGGCCCTTGCCGGCCATTACCGGGTGATCTGCCCGGATGTGGCCGGGCGCGGCCAGAGCGATTGGCTGGCGGTCAAGGCCGATTACCAGTTCCCCACCTACGTGGCCGACATGGTCACTCTGTTGGCCCGGCTGGATGTGGAGACGGTGGATTGGGTGGGCACCTCCATGGGCGGGCTGATCGGCATGCTCATCGCCAGCCTGCCCGGCAATCCGATTCGCAAGCTGGTGCTCAATGATGTGGGCCCGCTGATTACCGCCCAGTCCCTGCGCCGGATTGGCGAGTACGTGGGCAAAGCCCCGGTTTTCCCTGACCGGGCCGCCGCCGAAGCCTACATCCGGGCGGTAAGTGCGCCTTTTGGCCAACTCACCGATGCCCAGTGGGCCCAGCTCACCGACAGCTCCATCCGCCAGACCGATGCGGGTTGGGCCATGGCCTACGATCCGGGCATCGGCGACGCTTTCCGCCAGGCCCCGGTGGTGCTGGATGTGGATCTGTGGCCGGTGTACGACAGCATCCGCTGCCCGGTGCTGCTGGTGCGCGGTGCCGAATCCGACCTGCTGCTGGACGAAACCGCCCGGCGCATGACCGAGCGCGGGCCCCAGGCCCGGCGGGTGGACATCCCCGGCGTGGGCCACGCCCCCACCCTGATGGACGAAGCCCAGATCGCCCCGGTGCGCAGCTTCCTGCTGGAGGGCGTGCAATGAATGGTGCCTGGCTCCAGGCCTTTACCGCAGTCGATTGGTTTGCCCTCACTTGGTTTGTGTGCTGCTGGTTTGGCTATGGCTGGATCTGCGAGCACGGCCCCAAGGGCGCCCGGGGGCTGATGGGGGTGAGCCACGAATTCCGGCTGGGTTGGGCGCGCCAGCTCCTGCGCCGGGAGGTGCGGGTGGCCGATTCCTCCCTGGTGGGGAATCTGATGCAGAACGTCTCGTTCTACGCCAACACCACCATTTACGTCATCGCCGGCCTGCTGGCCCTGCTGGGCACCGTCGACAAGCTGATCGACGCCGCCGAGGAACTGCCCTTTGCCCGCCACGTCTCCCGGGACGTGTGGGAGGTAAAGCTGCTGCTCCTGCTCATGGTGTTTGTGGGTGCTTACTTCAAGTTCACCTGGTCGCTGCGCCAGTTCAACATGCTCTCCATCCTGATCGGCGCCGCTCCGCCCCCGGGCGAGGGCACCGAAGACGACGCCCAGCGCCTGGCCAAGGTCAACTCCCTGGCCGGGGACGAATTCAACCGGGGCATTCGCGCCTATTACTTCGGCCTCGCAGCGGTGTTCTGGTTCGGCCACCCGGGCTTTTTCATTGCCTTCACCACCTTCAGCGTGCTGGTGCTCTACCGGCGGGACTTTTTGTCGCATACGTTTTTGGCGATGAAGAGGTGAGGTGCTGATTGGTGCTGTACAACGTTCAATGAAATAAGCGCCCGTGCAAGGGGCTCGGTAGAAACCACCTGTGGTGATACGCCCAGGCCTGCCGTGTCGCTCGCTTGTTGACCCCCACTCCGCACGTGGATTCTGTCAGGCTCGTCCCCTTGGCAGCCTGAATGACCGAGAAGCCCTGTTTCTTGACGGTGCAGGTTCGGTCGTTTAGGATTCACATCAACACGGCCCCTCTCGGTGACTCTGCTTCGGCAGAGAAGCTGCTGAGGGGTTTTTTATTGCCTGCGCTCACCAGTCTGCCTCCCAGCCACCAGGGGCGCCCATGCCCGCCAGGTTCAGGCCGAGGTGAGAGAGATCGGGGAAGGCCCGCAGAT
>JAJTBM010000590.1 GCA_021286885.1 Rhodocyclales bacterium | reverse complement strand
TGGAACTGGCGGTGGAAGAAGGCAAGTTCCGGGAAGACTTATACTACCGGCTCAACGTGATGCCCATTTATGTACCGGCCCTGCGCGACCGGATTGAGGACATTCCCGACATCGCCCGCTTCCTGGTGGGCAAGATCGCCAAGCTCCAGGGGCGCGAACTGGGCATCACCGACAGCGCCCTGCGCCTGCTGAGCCAGCACCACTGGCCCGGCAATGTGCGGGAACTGGAAAACTGTCTGGAGCGGGCTGCCGTGATGTGCGACAACAGCAGCATCGACAGGGATCTGGTGCTCATGTGCGGCATCGAGGAAAGACTCCAGGCTCCGCGCCCCAAGCTGCGCCCGGTCAGCATCCCCGCGCCCATGGACCTGCAGGATGAAAATATGGACGAACGGGAAAAAGTCATCGCCGCCCTGGAGCAAGCCGGCTGGGTTCAGGCCAAGGCGGCACGGCTGCTGGGCATGACGCCACGCCAGATCGCCTACCGGATTCAGACCCTCAACATCACCGTGCGCCAGATTTGAAAGGCTGCACAGCCCCCTCCCCCCAAATGCACACCGCCCCGGGCTGCCAGATCGACAGCCCGGGGCGATTGCATTCGGGGGATAAAGCCGGGGAAACGAAACCGCAATCCGCTCAGTTGAGCTGGGGGCAATACGGCGGTGCGGCGCGGGCCTCGGCGGGTGCTTCACTCAGAATGGCCAGGGCCTCCCATTGGGTGATCAGTTCTCGCGCACATTCGCTGATCCGGGCATCCAGCCGCGCCTCTTCGCCAATCACCCGCAGGTGGGCTACCACCGCATGGGCCAGGGCCGGCGTAGCCCGGGCCGGAAAGCGGCTCATCAAGGCCATCAGGGCCACCAGCGCCAGTTCCGGGCTCCCGGCGTAATCCGGGCCTTCATCCGGCCCGGCGGCAAACGAAGACCGGTCAGCCATTACAGCCTCGCTGCGTAGTATTCAACCACGTGGGGCATTTCCACCGGGAAAGGCACCTCGTCGGGGGATGGCACCCGGCTTACCCGGATCGCCTTGCCCTCGGTTTCCCACACCAGCCACTCGGGGCGGGCCAGGGAAGGCTCGGCCAGGGCCGCCTGCACCATCTCGATCTTGCCCGCCTTGTCGGTGAGAGTTACCACATCCCCCGGACGCACCCGGATGGAGGGAATGTTCACCGGCTTGCCATTGAGCAGCACATGACGGTGGCGCACCAGCTGGCGGGCCGCAATCCCGGTGGGCGCAAAACCGGCCCGGAACACCACGTTATCCAGACGCCGCTCCAGCAGCTCCAGCACCTTGTCGCCGGTGGGGCCCCGGAAGCGTTTGGCGTCTTCAAACAGGCGGCGCAGCTGGGATTCGGTCAGGCCGTAATTCATGCGCAGCTTCTGCTTTTCCATCAGCTTGATGCCGTAATCAGACTTACGGCGCGCCCGCTGGCCGTGCTGGCCGGGGGGATAGTTGCGCTCACCCAGGGATTTGCGGGACAAGCCGGGCAATTCGCAGCCCAGGGCACGCATGACTTTCAGGCGGGGACCAGTGTAACGAGACATCGACTCAAACTTTCTTCAGCCACCTGCAGGAACGCAGGCTGTGTTGATTCCATCAAAAATGACCTGTCCGGCCCGAGGGACGGG
>JAJTBM010000058.1 GCA_021286885.1 Rhodocyclales bacterium | reverse complement strand
TGGCGAAGCAAGAAAGAAGGTCGCCCGCCGGGGCGAGACCCGGCCAATGTGAGGCCAAATAGCGGAAAGCGGTGGGTGAGGCGAGGAAGAAAAAGCCAAACTCCCCCACAAACAAAAAACCCCCACCCGCGCATAACCGCGCCCGGTGGGGGTTTTTTTCCGGTCAGGCAGCCAGGTGCGTCTAGCCCTTCAACTCCGCATCAATCAGCGATCCGGCCTTGGTGTCGCGCATGAACCAGCACACCAGCAGGGTGCAGGCGATTACGCCGGTGGCGTACCAGTAAAAGCTGCTTTCCATGCCGGCCTGCTTGAACCATAGGGCCACGTATTCCGCCGAGCCGCCGAAGATCGAGACGGCAAAGGCGTAGGGCACGCCGACGCCGGTGGCGCGGATGCTGGCGGGGAAGAGTTCGGCCTTCACCAGCGCGTTGATGGAGGTGTAGCCCGAGACGATCAGCCAGGCGCAGGCGATCAGGCCGAAGGCTTCCCAGGGGCCGCTGGCGTGGCGGATGGCAGTCATCAGGGGCACGGTGAACAGGGTGCCCAGCAGCGCAAAGCCGACCAGCAGGGGGCGCCGGCCAATGCGGTCGGAGAGGGCGCCGTAGAGGGGTTGCAGGAGCATCGCAAACACCAGGCTGGCGGCGGATACTGCGGTGGTTTGGGCGTCGGTCAGGCCCACCGACAGGCGCAGAAACTTCTGCATGTAGGTGGTGTAGACGTAGAAGGCGAGGGTGCCGCCCATGGTGAGGCCGATCACCAGCAGCACTTCGCGGGGGTGGCGGGCCAGTTCGCGGAAGGAGCCGAGGGCCTGCTTTTTCTTGCGGGCGGCTTCAAAGGCGCCGGTTTCGGGCAGGTCGTGGCGCATCAGCAGGGCCACCAGGGCGAGGCAGGCGCCGATGGCGAAGGGGATGCGCCAGCCCCAGGCGCGCAGCTCCTGGGCATCCAGAAAGAAGTTTTGCAGCACCAGCAGCAGCACCAGGGCGAGCAGTTGGCCGCCGATCAGGGTGACGTATTGGAAGCTGGCGTAAAAGCCCCGGTGGCGGGATTCGGCCATTTCAGACAGATAGGTGGCGCTGGCGCCGTATTCGCCGCCCAGGCTCAGGCCCTGGAGCAGGCGGGCGAGCAGCAGCAGGGCGGGGGACCAGATCCCGACGCTGGCGTAGGTGGGGGCACAGGCGATGATGAGGGAACCCAGGCACATGAGCAGCACCGAGGCCATCAGCGCCACCTTGCGGCCCAGGCGGTCGCCCAGGCTGCCGAACAGGAAGCCACCCACCGGGCGGATGAAGAAGCCGAGGGCGAAGATCCCGGCGGTGGACATCATCTGGGCGGTCGGGTCTTGGGCGGGGAAGAAGGCGCTGGCGAAGTAGAGCGAAAACGCCGCGTAGCAATAAAAGTCGAACCATTCCACCAGATTGCCGGACGAGCCGACGATGATGGCGCGCAGGCGCTTGGGGTCGATGCGCTCACGGCTGGCGGCCGGCGCGGCATCGGCGGGCAGGGTTTGGGCCAGGGCCCCGTTCGGGTTGTTCATGAATGTCTCCTCCTTATGGGCGCCGGCCCCCGTGGGCGGGCACCCTGAAGGCTCCAGTATTCCCCTGGGAGTGGGGGCGCACATCCGCAGCTTTCCCCGCGCCCGTCTCCGTAAAACTACGCAGAGGCACCCCCGGGAATACCCGCTATGCTGGCCGGGCCCGGTGGGCGGGGGCGAGAGGGGATGCGTGTGAGGATGCAGGCAATGGGGCAGGGCTGGCGCCGCTGGGTGCGTTATGGGTATGGGCTGGTGCTGGCCCTGGCGGCCGGGGGCCTGATCGTGGCGGCGGGGGATTGGGCGGAGCGGCGCGAGCTGGGCGTTCAGGGGCTGGCCCTGCGCCAGGCGGCAGAGGCCACCACCCTGGGCCTGCAGGGCATGGTGGCGCGGCACAATCATCTGCCCTATGTGGTGGCCCGTCATCCAGACGTGCTGGCCCTGCTGCGCGACCCCGCCCGCCCGGGGCTGGCCGGCCATCTCAACCGCTATTTGGCCGATTTGCAGACCACTACCGGGGCGGTGGCCCTGTTTGTGGTGGATCGGGCCGGGGTGGCCTTGGCGGCCAGCAACGCCGCACTCCCGGGGAGTTTTGTGGGCCAGGATTACCGGCGCCGACCCTATGTGGAAGATGCGCTGGCAGGGCGCCGGGGGGTGTTTTACGGGCTGGGGCTGACCACCGGGATTCCGGGTTTGTTCATTGCCGAGCCGGTGCGGGCGGGGGCGCAGATTGTGGGCGTGGTGGTGGTCAAGATCGGGCTGGACAGCCTGGAGGCGGCCTGGGCCCGCAGCCCGGCGCCGGCGGTGCTCCAGGATGCACGGGGCATCGTGTTTCTGAGCTCGGTGCCGGGCTGGCGCTACCAGAGCGAGCGCCCCCTGGAGGCGGAGGATCTGGACTGGCTCGCCCGCCATAGCCAGTACGGCGAGCGGCGCCGCTTTGCCCTGCTGCCCTGGCGCACCGCGCCGGTGGCGCTGGGGGCCGGGCCAGGGGGATTTGTGCTGCGCACCCCGTTGGATGGGCGGGAGCGGGCCTTTCTGGCCCTGGCGACGCCCATCCCCGAGCTGGGTTGGCGTTTGGTGGTGAGCAGCGATCTGGGCGCAGTGCGGGAAGCCCGCCGGGAGGCCCAGGCCATGGCGGCGCTGCTGGCGGCCCTGGTGCTGCTCGGGGTGCTGTACTGGCGCCTGCGCGAAAAGCGCTATGCCGAGCAGCAACAGGCCCGGGACGAGCTGGAGCGGCGGGTGGAAGAACGCACCCGGGATCTGCAGGAAGCCCACGCCTTTCGCAAGGCCATGGAAGATTCGCTGCTGGTGGGCATGCGCGCCCGGGACCCGGAGGGCAAGATCATCTACGTGAATCCCGCCCTGTGCGAAATGGTGGGCTACACCCAGGACGAGCTGCTCGGGCTCAAGCCGCCCTATCCATACTGGCACCCGGAAGATTTCGACAAGCACATGCGCGAGAGCGATGACGCGCTCCAGGGCCGCGCCCGGCCCCATGGGTTTGAATCCCGCATCCGCCACCGGGACGGCCATGACGTGATCACCATGGTGTATACCGCGCCCCTGATCGACGCCCGGGGGGCACACCGGGGCTGGATGAGCTCGGTGGTGGACATCACCGCCCAGAAGCAGGCCGAAGCGCGCCAGCGGGAGCAGGAACGCCAGCTCCAGCGCAGTGCGCGCCTGGCCAGCGTGGGGGAAATGGCTTCTACCTTGGCCCATGAACTGAATCAGCCGTTGATGGCGATTTCCAATTTTGCGGTGGCTGCCCGGGCCATGGCCGGCATGCCGGGCGGGCCCGCCGTGGAGATGCTGGCCTCGGCTCTGGATGAGATCGTGGAGCAATCTGCCCGGGCCAGCGAGATCGTGAAGCGGGTGCGGGCCTTCATCAATCCCAAACGCCGGGTGTACGAAGAAATCGCCCCGGAAAGCCTGGTGAGCCACGCGGTAGGGTTGCTCCAGGGGGAGTTGCAGCGCCATGGAATTGCGCTCCAGATCGTGCTGGCGCCAGGGCTGCCCCGGGTGCGGGGCGACCATGTGCTCTTGGAGCAGGTGCTGGTGAATCTGATCCAGAACGCGATCCAGGCCATGCAGGCCACCCCCGCCACCCCCGCCACCCAGCGTGGGCTGGAGATCCGCGCCTTGCAGCTGGAGAGCGGGGTGGAAATCCGGGTGGCCGACCGGGGGCCGGGCATTGCCGAAGCGGTGCGGGAGCAGCTGTTTTCGCCCTTCTTCAGCACCAAATCAGACGGGCTGGGCCTGGGGCTCAGCATCTGCCGCAGCATTCTGGAAGCCCACGGCGGACGCATCAGCGTGGCCAACCGGGCCGCAGGCGGCGCAGAATTCATCTGCCTGCTGCCGGCCAGCTCCCCCGCTTTAACACCTGCTTTAAACGAAGAAATCCCAAAGCTGTGAAAGAACTACCCTTTACCCTGTACGTGGTGGACGACGACGAGGCCCTGCGCCGTTCCCTAGTGATGCTGCTGTTTTCCCAGGGGCTGGCGGTCCAGTGTTTTGAATCGGGCGAGGCCTTTCTTGCCGCGGTGGCCCCGGCCCAGACCGGCTGCGTGATCCTTGATCTTCGCATGGCCGGGATGAGCGGGCTGGAGGTGCTGGAGCAACTGCGCCAGCGCCACAGCCCCCTGGTGAGCCTGTTTCTGTCGGGCCACGGAGACATCCCCACCGCCCTGGAAGCGGTGCGCCTGGGCGCCCACGACTGGGTGGTGAAGCCCGATACCCAACAGCTCCTGGCCAAACTCCCCGCTGCCATGGATGCTGCCCGGCTGCGCGCCCAGGCGCTCCAGCGCTGGCTGGAACTCACCCCCCGGGAGCGGGCCGTGGCCCGCCTGGTTGGTCTGGGCCAGCCCAACAAGGAAATCGCCCGCCTGCTCGACCCGCCCTGTAGCCCCCGCTCGGTGGAAACCCACCGCGCCAACATCTTCGCCAAGCTGCGCATCGCCAACGACAACGAACTGGGGCGCTGGCTGGGGGGGAATGGGTGGTTGCCTTAGGTTTTCAGGGCTGCCTGAGGCTGAAAAAAATTTTCGAACCGGCCTGAAGGCCGGTTCAAAGGGTGCCACCGACCATCATGCCCTCAAAGCCTGGGCCTTAAAGCTTGGATACCGATGCGCGACCTGCTTCCCGAATCAATTCCGCCAGCACCGCCAAGCCGCGATCCATGTCGGCCTCGGCTGCGTGGCTGAAGTTGAGGCGCAGGGTGCCCAGGGTGGGCGCGTCCGGGTAGAAGGCTTCGCCCGGCATGAAGGCCACCTGGCGGGCCAGGGCGTCGGGCAGCAGGCGGCGGGTATCCACCGGGGTATTGAGCTGCAACCAGAAGAACAGCCCGCCGGCAGGCACTTGCCAGGTGGCGAGGCCGCCCAAGTGGCGGTCCAGGGCCTGGGCGAAGGCGTCGCGCTTGTGGCGGTAGAAATCCTGCAGCCGGGCGATGCGCGCATCCCGGCCCGGGTGGCGGAGCTGCTCCAGCACCAGGGCCTGACTCACCCGGTTGCTGTGCAGATCGGCGGCCTGCTTGAGGCGCACCAGATGGGGGAACAGATCCGCCGAGGCGGCCATATAGCCCAGGCGCAGGCCGGGGGCGAGGCTCTTGGAGAAGGAGCCCTGGTAAATCCATGGGCTCGCATCCTGCAGCAGGGCGCACACCGGGCGGCGCTCGCAGGGGCTGTAGACCAGATCCCGGTAGGGATCATCCTCAAACAAAGGCGTGCCGCTTTCCACGCAGGCCGCCGCCAGGGCTTCGCGCTCGGCCAGGGAATAGCAATGGCCGGTGGGGTTCTGGAAGGTGGGGATCGCATAGGCCAGGGCCGGGCGCTGGTGCAGCCAGTCGGCGGCCTGGAGCTGCTGCACCGAATAGGGCAGGAACTGGGCGCCGAACAGCCGGAACACCTGGAGCGTGGCCAGATAGGTGGGCGCTTCGACGGCCACCGGGGTGCCTGCGTCCACAAACAGCTTGCCCACCAGATCAATCCCCTGCTGGGAGCCGGACAGGATCAGCACCTGTTCGGGCGGGCAGGTGAGGCCCAGGCCGGCCAGCTCTTCGGCCACCTGGCAGCGCAGGGCCCAGTCCCCTTCGCTCGGGCCGTATTGCAGGGCCTCTGCCGCGACCGTCAGCCCCAGATCCGGGAAAGTCTCGGCGGCGGGGAGGCCGCCTGCAAACGAGATCATGCCGGGCTGCTGGGCAACCGCCAGGATTTCACGGATCGGCGAGGGATGCAGGTCGCTGATGCGGGCGGAAAGCCGGGGGGCGGTGGGGCGGGAAGGGGACATGGGCAAGGCTCCTGGGCAACGATGGGGGGAATCTGGCAAACTGCGTCAATGTTGTTGACGTAGTTGATCCTAAACCTGCTGGTGCAGCCAAGTCAAGAAAAGTCAATATGATTGACCTAAAACGCCAGGCCGAACTCCATGCGGCCATTGAACTGATGTTTCACGCCTACCGGGCTTTCACCGCGCCGCCGGATGCGATCCTCGCCCAACGGGGCCTGGGCCGGGTGCATCACCGGATTCTGTATTTTGTGGCGCGCAACCCGGGCATCACCGTGAGCGCCCTGCTGGGCGTGCTGGGGGTGAGCAAGCAGGCCCTTAATGCCCCCCTGCGCCAGCTGGTGGATGCGGGGCTCATCACCACTAGCACCAGCGACCGGGATCGGCGCAGCAAGCTGCTGGACCTGAGCACCACCGGCCTCGCGCTGGAGGCCGAACTGAGCGGCACCCAGATGGCGCGCCTCGACGCCCTGTTCCAGCAGGCCGGCCCTGGCGCCGAAGCCGCCTGGCGCGAGGTGATGGCCGCCCTGCGGGATTCCGCCCAGCGCGGGCCGGCACCGATGCCCTGAATATGCTTTAAATATGCACGTCGTAATCTAAAAGCATTTACCTGAATGGAATGGTGGCGGGATAATCCGGGCTCCTGATCTTTGAAGATTTGTGACATTGCCCCATGCTGCTCAAATCCCGCCAGCCCGTCGAAACTTCCGACCCCCGCCTGAAAGCCGGCCAGGACGCTGAAAAGCAGATGGCCTTTCTGCTCGACCGACGCTTTGCCGACCAGGACGACGTGTTCCTGCTCCACGACCTGCGCATCGAGCATGGGGCTCACGCCTTCCAGATCGACCACCTGCTCATTACCCGTTACGGGCTGGCCCTGGTGGAATCCAAAAGCATGCACAGCAAGGTGTTGATCACCCGCCACGACGAAAACCGCGAGCACTGGACTCGCGAATTCCGGGGCCGCCAGGAAGGCATGCCCTCGCCGGTGCTGCAGGTGCAGGAACAGGCCCGGCTGTTGCAGGATTTTCTGAGCACCCACCGGGAAAAGATTCTGGGCAAGGCCCTGTTCGTGCTGCAAAAGGGCTTTCGCTACTGCCCTTTCGATGTATACGTGGGGGTTTCCACCTCGGCGGTGTTTGAACTCAGCCCGGGCACGCCGCTGCCCAAAAACGTATACAAAGCCGACGAACTGCCTCCCAAGATTGCCAGCCAGTTGGCCGAGCGCCACAAGCAACATACGTCCCTGCTGAATCTGGATACCCTGTGGTCCATGTCGCGGGATGAGGCCCAGCAGGTGGCCCGTTTTCTGGTGGAACACCACCGCCCCCTGCAGCGGCCCGAAGCCACGCCCCAAGCTGCTGCGCTTCCCCCATCTGCGCCTGCCGCACAGGCACAGGCACAGGCACAGGCTCTGGCCCCCCAGCCGGGCAGCCTATGCCCCCAGTGCGGCAAACACGAAGTCCGCATCGCCGCCGGCCCCGCCCAGGCCGATGGCAGCCGCGCCAAATACCTGGCCTGTCTGGGCCACCAGGACAAGAGCTGCCGCTGGAAAATCTTGTATACAAGTTCAACGCCCGTGCCCGAAAAACTTATCCACAGCCCGGCGCCCGGCGTGGCCGAGCCGGCGCCTGTTTACCGGGCCGTGGCGCCCGCAGTAACGGTTGCCGAGCTTGCCGAATCTACCGAGCACGCCGAAGACAGCAGCCCCAAGTCCTATTACTGCTATTCCTGCAAGGCAGACATTCCCGCCGAAGTCGCCCGCTTCTGCTGGGATAGGCGCGAGCGTTTCGGCGGCAAAGCCTATTGCCGCCGCTGTCAGCACGATTTCCCGTACAAGCGCGCCGCCCGGGCGCGGGCGGGGATGGAGGGCTGAAACGCCCTGTGGATTGGATGCGCAGGGCGCCCGGTTCAGATCGGCAGCTCGGTGGTCTGCTTGATGATCTGGATCGGGATCTCGGTCTTGACGCTCTGCACCGACGGAATCTTGGTCAGGTGCTCTACCTGAAACCGGCGGTATTCGTCCAGATTGGCGATGGCGATGCGCAGCAGGAAATCGCAGTCGCCCACCATCAGGTGGCATTCGAGCACCTCGGGGAGCTGGCGGATTGCATCGGTGAAGGCCTGGACGGTTTCCACGTCCTGCCCGCGCAGCCACACCCGGGCAAAAATGGTGAGCTGGCGCCCGACCAGGGCCGGGTCGAGCAGGGCCACATAGCCCTTGATCACGCCCGCCTCTTCAAGCTGGCGCACCCGGCGCAGGCAGGGCGAGGGGGAAAGGCCCACTTCTCGGGCGAGTTCATTGTTCTGCAGCCGGCCATCCTTTTGCAGGGCGCGCAGGATACGCAAATCCAGGGCATCGAGTTCCATTGGAACAAAATTCCGTTTTATCCAGAAATGTGGCATTTTATGCCTTAAAGCGCGCTTTTTGAGCCGATAAAGAAACCAAATTTCAGCGGCTTTGGCACAGAATGAATTGCTCCAATTCATCTGTTTGTGCCCTGTCATGTCCGGTAGTTCGCGCAGCCTTTCCAGCTCCTCTTCCCTGGCCCTCCCGTCTTCTGCTGCTGCCTCGGCCCGGCGCCGTGAAGCCCTGCGCGGGCTGCGCGATGCGCTGCCGGTGCTGATCGGCTTTATTCCGTTTGCGCTGGTGCTGGGCGCCCAGGCCACCCAGAAAGGCCTGAGCGTGCTCACGGTGCCGCTCATGACCGGCCTCAATTTTGGCGGCGGCTCCGAATTCACCGCCATGAGCCTGTGGACCAATCCGCCCCAGGTGCTGCTGATTGTGGCCATGTCGTTTCTGGTGAATAGCCGTCACATCCTGATGGGCGGCGTGCTGGCCGCCTATCTGCGCCGGGTGTCGCGCCGCCGGGCCCTGGGCCTGCTGTTTTTCATGTGCGATGAAAGCTGGGCCCTGTCCTTGGCCGATGCCCGCAAGCGGGGCGTGGCGCACATCAGCCTGCCCTATTACCTGGGCGCCGCGCTTGGGATGTATGCAACCTGGGTCAGCTTCACCTGGCTGGGTGCGGCCCTGGGCCCGGTGCTCGGCAATCTGGAGGATTACGGCTGCGACATGGCCTTTGCTGCGGTGTTTCTGGTGCTGCTCAAGGGCATGTGGCCCGGGCTGCGGGCGGCGCGCCCGTGGATGGTGAGTCTGGTGGTGGCGGCGCTGGTGTCCCGCCTCGTGCCCGGCGCCTGGTATGTGGCCGCCGGCGCGGTGTCTGGCCTCGCCGCCGCCCTGGTGCTGGGGGAGGACGCCTGATGGATCGCCTCACCCTGCTCACCCTGGTGCTGATGGCCCTTTCCACCTACCTGAGCCGCATCCTGGGTTATGTGCTGCTCCACGGGCGCCGCCTCAGCCCGCGCATGCAGCGGGTGATGGAAAGTGTGCCGGGATGTGTGCTGATTTCCGTCATCGCCCCAGTCTTTGTATCCTCTGAACCGGCCACCCTGCTGGGGCTGTTGATTACCCTGGCAGCGGCCACCCGGCTGTCGCTGCTGCCCACCGTCATCGTGGGCGTGGTGGCCACCGGAGCCCTGCGTCACCTGCTCTGAAGATTTTCAAGGGAGCGGGGACGTTTCGAGAACAGCATGCCGTACCCGATACCCAGAAAATCATGAGCAAGCAGCCCAACGCCCTGCCCACCACCGCGCCAGGCGCCGCCACCCAGCCCACCTGCGCTACCCACTCCATCCCCGTTCCGGGCGGCCAGATCCACGCCCGCAGCTGGACTCCGCCCCAGGCCGACCCGGAACGCCCCCCGGTGATTCTGTTCCACGATTCCCTCGGCTGCGTCGAGCTGTGGCGCAGCTTTCCCGCCGCCCTGGCCCACGCCCTCGGGCGCCGGGTGATCGCCTACGACCGCCTCGGCTTTGGCGCCTCAGACCCGCGCCACGACACCCTGAGCCTGGATTTCATCCGCGAAGAGGCCACCCTGTACCTGCCCCACGTCCTCGCCGCCTTCGGGGTTGAGCGCTTCATCGCCTGCGGCCACAGCGTCGGCGGCGGCATGGCCGTCCACAGCGCCGCCGCCCACCCCGAACGCTGCGTCGCCCTCATCACCATGGCCGCCCAGTGCTTCGTCGAAAACCTGACCCGCGCCGGCATCGTCGAAGCCCGCGACCAGTTCGCCGACCCCACCGCCTTCGCCCGCCTGGAGCGCTACCACGGCCCCAAAGCCCGCTGGGTGCTCAATGCCTGGACCGAAACCTGGCTTTCCCCCGCCTTTGCCGACTGGAGTCTGCACCCCATCCTCCCCGCCGTACGCTGCCCAACCCTGGTGATTCACGGCGCCCAGGACGAATACGGCTCTGCTGATCAGCCGCGTGCGATTGCTGCAGGGGTGGCGGGGGCAGCGGAGTTGGTGCTGATGCCGGATACGCGGCATGTGCCGCATCGGGAGAGGGAGGGGGCGGTGGTGGGGGTAATTGGGGGGTGGTGTGTTTTGTTTTAGGGTGGGCCGCTAATATTTGACATGAGGGGTGACCGACCGGCGTAGCCGGTTGGGCATCCCCTCGATGGAATGCTTAGGCAAAGGCGATAGCTCCATTGGTGGGGTTGTTCAGCACTTCTTCGATGGAGCTCACCAAGCGGAAAGGAATTTCTGCCATGCCAGGCTGTTTAGACGACAGCCAATCACAAATGTCGACATCTGTGATTCTAATTGGGTCTTCGAAATACATTCCATCGGCTTTTCCCGTAGGGTGTGCGGAGTTCTTGTACTTAAACTTTTCTTTCCAGCGAGCGCCGCCGGCTCGCTGGAGCGATTCGAATGCTTTGTATTTATACCCAAGCCAATAGCTACGAACCCCATTTTTCTCGGTGCGTACTTCGATTACATAAATGTAATTTCCCTTGGCAGCAATAGAGGCTTCGTAGTCTTTCGATGTGTACGAATACGGTGTTTTTTTAATTTCTCTCATAATTTTTGAGAGAGGACCGTGGTCCTTTACTATGTGTTTTACGGCGAAGACAGGCAAGTAAGACTCCTAGAAATGCCTAACGTGAAGGTGACCGGCAGCTGGAGCGCGTAGTGCGGCTTTTGAGCTGTTCGGTTGACCGTAGGGTTAGGCCAGTGAATGAAGAGCCAATTCAAACAATTCATCGGGTCGGTTAGTCACTAGTGGACTCCGATGGCCTAACGTGAACTAGACGATACGGTGTGCCACACAATTTTTCGGCACTGTCGCGTAATCCGTCAACGCCAGCGCCAACCCGTTGATACCAAAAGCGTACCAAAATTAGTTATCAAATACGCTCCAGATTATACGACTCCTGCATTTTTTCAAGCCACTTTCCCTTACCCCATCCCCGTTGGCCGGGACTCGCCCCGGCGGGCGACTTACTTTCTTGCGTCGCCAAGA
>JAJTBM010000589.1 GCA_021286885.1 Rhodocyclales bacterium | reverse complement strand
CCCCGTAATCTGATCGGCTTCACCAAAGACCTGCCCGTGGCCGAAATGGAAAAGCTGCTCCTCACCAACACCGTGGTGGACGCCGAATCCCTGAAGCGCCTCGCCCAAAACCGCGCCCAGGCCGCCAAAACCTGGCTCCTGGAGCAGGGCCAGATTGCCCCCGAACGCATCTTTTTACTCGCCCCCCACGAAGGCGACGACGGCAAACAAGCCAAGGCCCGGGTGAGTCGGGTGGATTTTTCGTTGCGGTAGGCGATTTCGATAAAAAGGCACCCGAAGGTGCCTTTTGATGGGGTTGAGGGGGAGGGCGCGCCCTTCCGTCCCCCTGCTTTGGCTTGGGCTGGGGGCGTTCCACGATCAGGCCGGCGTTTACCTGGATGTTTTGGGCCAGTTGGGTGAGGGCGGTTAATTGGTTACTCCACAGGCTGGCAAATTGGAGGACGGTGTTCATGTCGCCTTCCACCAGTTTGTCGGCGGTGTTGACGAACTGGCTGCCCAGGGCCGTGCGAGTCACGCCGGCCAGCCCGGAGAGCCAGTCCTGGTAGATTTTGTTCAGGCGCTGCTGAATGGCGACCTGCATTTCCAGACTTTCGGCAATCAGCGAGAGTTGCTGGGCGGGTTGAAAGCTCAGGCTCTGAAGGCCGGTGAGGGTGCGCCAGTGTTGCTCTGCCCATTGCTGGGCCAAGCGTTGCTGGGTGAGCCCACGGGTCAGGAGCGCGCCCATGGGGCCCGCTTCGGCGGCCAGCAGGTGGGTTTCGGAGAGCAGTTGTTCGATCCCGGCAGGCAGCTGGGGGCGAAAGGCGGCGGGGAGGGGGGCGGGGAAGGTGGCGTGCATCTCATTGTCCTCCGATGCGCTGCAGCATCTGGTAAATGGCCTGAATCTGGATCGCGTTGCGGGAGTAGTAGTCGGGGCGGGCGGCGCTACGGCTGGTATAGCCCCACCAATCCCAGCAGCCTTCCGGGTTTTGCACCTGGGCGGTGTAGCTGCCTCCGGCCTGGGGGTAGAGCACGACGATGTTGTTGCTGTCGGCGATCTCGTTATAGCCGGTGGTAGTGTAGTAGCGGTTGCCGTAGGGGGCAGCCTCTTTGACGGCGGCCTGGCCCTGGGCATAGGGCACATAGGTGTAGCCCTGATTGCAGCCGTGCAGGGCGATGTGCACCCGGCACGGGGCGCCTTCTTCAACCGCCCGGGGCACATAGGCGTAACCAAAGTCGCTCATGCTGGCCCGGAACTGGTCGTCGAAGAATTCTTTTTGATTGAAGCGGATGATGCGCCCGGTAAGCCGCTCGGCGGGCGGGTTCAAGTCGCCATAGATCTGACGCAGGATGTCGTGGGACTGGAAATAGCCCCCGTAGTTGAGGTAGGGCGGCTGGTTGGCGCCGAGGGGGTTGTCTTCCGGATTGTCGGTAATGATGGAGTGGCCAGCAGGCACCTTGTTGACGAACAGAAGCTGGGCGGCAGGAACGCCCAATTCTTCGTAAAAGCGCCGGGTGTTGTTCACCACCCAAGGGCTGACCACCGCATCTTCGGTGCCGGTGAAAATGTAAAGACGCTGATCCTTGAGGTGTTCCACCGGATCAATCAGCCCATCCCGGGCGGTGGCCCGGGCCATGTCGGCCAGCTGCACCGGATCGGGGGCC
>JAJTBM010000588.1 GCA_021286885.1 Rhodocyclales bacterium | reverse complement strand
AACCCTGTTTGTGTTAACCGAACCCCGTCTGGCCGACCACGTTGGCAAGCTGGGGGTGCAGATCACCCAGATCGGCGGGCCGGTGCAACACCGGGGCATCCGGGTGCCCTCGATGATGGACGTGGACAGCATCATCCGGGGCCTGCGCTTCTTTGTGCGCCCCCTGTGGCGGGTCGTCAACGAGGAAATCGATGCCTGCTACCAGCACGAGGCCGAAGCCGAAACCGTCATCGCAGAATGCTGAACAAGCGCGCCGGCATCGAGCCGGCGCCCCGCACCCGGCACCCGGCACCCACTCAACTCAGGGAGCCGGGCGATCCCGATCCTGCACGGGGTAGGAATCTGCCACATAGGCGGGGCCCTTCATGATGCGCACGATCAGGCAGGCAATACCCACGGTAAACACCGCCGTCCAGTGCAGCACCACCGCCGCAATGGCCAGGATGTCGGCCGACTGGATCATCTTGGCCAGCTGATCGGCGGGCAGCTCGGGGGGCAGCACGCGCAACTGGAGCGGGTACAAGGCCACCACCAGGGTGCCCATCAGGGCGATACCGGGCAGCTTGCGCCACACCACCCGCTCCAGGCCCTCCGGCGCGCGCTGGCTACCGGGCAGGCGACGCCCCAGACGGGCCATGGCTGCCTGCTTGAGGGCCGCCAGACGTGTGCTCAGAAATTTCATTTCATTTCTCCGTAACAGTCTGAAGCATAGCGCCCCACGCCGTGGAATGCATGGGCGCAAATAACCCCTTTGGCAACATGGACTGGCCCGGGTTTTGCAAGGAGGCGCCTAGCACTTACCTAAACCCACACTGTTTCCACACTGTTCCATTGCCTTTAGGAGAATCCCCATGAGCACCATCGGCCTTTTCTACGGTAGCGAGACCGGCAACACCCGCAAGGTGGCCAAGTCCATCGTCAAAAAACTCGGTGAAGACGTGGTCGAGCTGTTCAATGTGTCCAAGGCCAGCGCCGACGACGTGGCCAAGTTCAGCGCCCTGATCCTGGGCTCCCCCACCCTGGGCGACGGCGAACTGGTGGATTCCTGGAAAGAATTCCTGCCCACCTTCAAAGGCGTTGATCTGACTGGGAAAACCGTGGCCATCTACGGCCTGGGCGACCAGGAATCCTACGGCCATGAGTTCTGTGACGCCATGGCCATCCTGTTCGAGGCCGCCAAGGCCCAGGGCGCCACCCTCATCGGCAGCTGGCCCACCGACGACTACGAGTTCTCCAAGTCCAAGGCCGTGGTGGATGGCGAGTTTGTCGGCCTCGCCCTGGACAACGACAACCAGAAGGACATGACCGACGAGCGCGTCGATGCATGGCTGGAGCAGGTCAAGGACGCGCTGCTGGGCTGATGATGAAGACCCTGGCCCCCTGTCGCATTTCCGACAATCCCCCGGCCAGGTGTCAGGCTTGCCACAGGCGGGAGGCCCCATGAACGCGGCTCCCGCCCCCCGTCCCCACCGCCTGATCCTTGCCCACAAACACCCCACCAGCGCCCGCCTGCGCTTTGTCCGCTTTCCCCACGGCATGTGGGCCTTTGAGCCGGTGCCTGCCGCCAGCCAGCGCTGCGCCAAGGATGCCTTTCCCCGGGAAGTGGTAAGCACCCTGCCCAGCGTGCATCTGGCCGCAGCCGAACG
>JAJTBM010000587.1 GCA_021286885.1 Rhodocyclales bacterium | reverse complement strand
TAGGCATGAGAATCTGTCGCTGACGGGAGTGTTTCTCCCGATCACGGCGCCTCTGTCCTGTTGGTGACATCAAACAGGCTCTCCCTAAAGACAATTTTATATCTTGGCATCAATCCAACAAATTTCAGGGCAATGAATTAAAAAGGGTTTTATGTGATGTTTATATAAAAAAGGGCTGGTACGCCTGTTGCGATGGATAGGCCGTGTTTAATCCATCCGGAGATTCTCATGGCGTACAAGATCATCGCTTCCCAATGCACGGCCTGCGCAGCTTGCGAGTCCGTCTGTCCCAACCTGGCCATCAATGAAAAAGGTGGCGTCTTCGCCATCACGGCAAGCAAATGCACCGAGTGTGTCGGCCATTTCGATGAAGCCCAGTGCGTCATTGACTGTCCCGCCGACTGCATCGTGATCGACAAGGCTGTTCCCCGCTACGCAGCGGCCTGAACACCTCCAGGGAGATCACCATGCACAGCGTCGTCTGCATCAAGCAGGTGCCGGACTCGGCCCAGATCCGGGTGCACCCGGTCACCAACACCATCATGCGCCAGGGCGTCCCGGCCATCATCAACCCCTACGACCTGTTCGCCCTGGAAGAGGCCCTGCGCCTCAAGGACAGGTTCGGCGGCACGGTCACCGTGCTCACCATGGGGCCGCCCATGGCCGAGGCGGCCTTGCGGAAATGCCTGTCCTACGGGGCCGACGACGCCATTTTGGTGTCCGACCGGGCTTTCGCCGGCTCCGACACCCTGGCCACCTCTTTCGCCCTCACCTCGACCATCAGGAAGATCATGGAAAACATGCCGGTGGACCTGATCTTCACCGGCAAGCAGACCATCGACGGGGATACCGCCCAGGTGGGCCCCGGCATCGCCAAGCGGCTGGATTGCCAGCTGCTCACCTACGTTTCCAAGATCGTGGATGTGGATCTGGAACAGCGGGAAATCCAGGTGGAGCGCCGGGCCGAGGGGGGCGTGCAGTTCCTCAAGACCGCCATGCCCTGCCTGATCACCATGCTCGAAGGCACCAACGAGATGCGCTTCGGCGACCTGGACGACCTGTTCCGGGCTGCCCGCTACGACCTCAAGGTGTGGAACAAGGAGGCCGCCGGCATCGACGACGCCGAGATGATCGGCTTGAAGGGCAGCCCCACCGTGGTCAGCAAGGTGTTCGCACCCCGGCCCCGCAGCCAGCGGGCCGAGATGATCGAGACCCAGGACAACGACCCGAAGAATCTGGCCGTCACCCTGCTGGCCAAGATGTTCACCCAGCATCCCAAGCTGGAAAAAGAAATCGCCAAGCGGGCCCGCTGACCTGAACCGAAAGGAGAACAGCATGAGCGAACAAGCGAAAAAACCAGCGCGCAAAAAGGTCGAACTGGACCCGCGCTTCGTCAATTACCGGCACGTCTGGGTCTTCGTGGAAAGCGAGCGGGGTGAGGTGCATCCGGTCTCCTGGGAGCTGCTGGGCGAGGGCAGGAAGCTCGCCGACGCCCTGGGCGTGCAGCTCTGCGGCGTGGTCATGGCCGGGCCTGGCGAGCGGGGCCGGGGCATCTGCGCCGAGGCCTTCCACTACGGCGCCGACCAGTGCTACCTGGTGCAGGACCCGGTGCTGACCGACTACCGCAACGAGCCTTACACCAAGGCCC
>JAJTBM010000586.1 GCA_021286885.1 Rhodocyclales bacterium | reverse complement strand
CAGCGGCAGGCTCATGTGTTCTTCGACTTGAGTAGCGAAGGCGCTGCCAGCACAGACGGCCAGCACGAGGGCGAGGCTCAGGGATTTGCAGGTTTTTTTCATGGGTCTCCTCCGACGGGTGGCCCGGCCACCAGATGGGCCGGGTGACCACATTCTAGAGGGAAGGCTCAACAAAAAGCGACAGGGGTAAACCTGCGCCGCCACGCTGCGGGCGCCCATCCGAGAAAGATCGGGCAAATTGCCCGAAGACGGTGTGCCAACATCTGGCACCCCACCCCTGGCGGGTATCAGCCCCGCCGCTGGCGCAGCTGCTCAAACAGGCAAACCGCCGCTGCCACGCCCACATTGAGGGATTCCATCCCGCCCGGCATGGGGATCATCACCTTGCGGTTGGCGAGGGCCGCCACCGGAGCGCTCAGGCCCTGCCCTTCCGAACCCATCAGCCACACCACGGGGCCGCGCAGATCCAGATCGTAGAGATCGACCGCATCGCGCAGATCTGCCGCCAGAATCAGGCCCGAAAAATCGGCCAGGCGCTGGGCCGCATCCACCCCTTCGTGGATGGCGAGCCCGAAATGGGCGCCCATCCCCGCCCGCAGCACCCGGGGCGACCAGGCTTGGGCACAGCCGGGGGTCAGCAGCACGTCATCCACCCCCACCGCCGCCGCCGTACGCAGAATGGTGCCCAGATTGCCCGGGTCCTGCACACCATCGAGCAGCACGCAGGTCTGGCCCAAGGGGCCTTCCGCCGGCGCAGCAGGCAGGGGCAGCACGGCCAGGATGCCGCTCGGGCTATCCACCGGGCTCACATGGGCAAACAGGGCATCGGGCAGCAGAATCTGCTCGATATGGGCGCAGCGCGCCGCCAGGGCGGCCAACTCGGGCTGGGCCAGGCCGCTTTCACTCAACACCAGCAGCGCCAAAGGCGCCCCCCGCTCCAGGGCCACCTGCACCAGATGGGCCCCGTCCAGCAGGGTCTGGCCGTGCTTGCGCCGCTCCCGGGCCGTGGTGGCCAGGGCATGCAGATGTTTGACGGTGGGATTGTCGCGGGAACTGAGCGCTTTCAAGGGCAGGCTTTCAGAACAGAGTCAAAACACACAAGGAAACCCAAAACTCAAACTGCATCAACCCAGCAGCGGGCCCAGGCTTGCCAGGCTCACCACCAGCAGGCCGAGGAGCAGATTGAAACCCACCCGCTGGCGGATCTGGTTCATGGCGGCGCCACCGGCAGGCCAGTCCTGGGCCGCCACCGCCTTTTGCAGGGCGGGCCAGGGGCCCCGCTGGATGCTCAGATACACCCCCGCCATCACCAGCCCGCCGGTGGCCATGGCGTGCCAGTACCAGGGCATGCCGCCTGCACCATGGACGGCCATCAAGCCGCCACCGGAAGCGAGCACCAAGGCCAGCGCCAGCCAGACCCAGCGGAAGAAGCGCCCCAGCACCCCGCACCACAGGGGCAGGCGCACGGGGGGCGCGAGTTCAAGGGCTGCCGGGCGCAGGCACAGGTGGGCAAACAGCATGCCCCCGATCCACAGAATCACGCCCAGCAGATGCAGCCAGAGCAATACCGGATGAAGCGCGTGCATCAGCAATTCTCCTCGGTCCAGAGCGGTGGGTTGGCGATCACATCATGAACCGGACCGAAGCTCTTG
>JAJTBM010000585.1 GCA_021286885.1 Rhodocyclales bacterium | reverse complement strand
TGAACTACTTTCTGCGTCAGATCAAAGTTTATGCTTTTTGGGTTTTTCGGGTTGTGCCAACGCTTGTCCGGCCTGGACTTGGGCGCCCAAGCCTAAGTCTTCCGCCAGCCCATAGCCCGGCGGCAGGCAGATGATGATGGTGGAGCCGTGCTCGAACCAGCCCATTTCCTCCCCCCGCGCAAGTGCTGCATCACAGGGAATCGGATTGGCGCCCCGGTAGCGCAGGTGCAGGCGCACATCCAGCCAGTGGAGCCGAATGCTGGCCACTAGAATCGCCGCCACCGGCACCAGGGTCATGGGGCTGCCGTCGGCCAGCTGGGCCCGGATCACGGCCCGTTCGTTACGACAGTACAGACCCGGCACCCGCTTGAGGGCGGGCGGGTTCACATTCCACACATCTCCGCTGATGTAATCCACCTGACTCACCCGGCAGTCGGCGGGGGCATGGAAGCGGTGGTACATGCTGGATTTGAGGCGCAGGGTCACGTAGAAGCCGTTGCGATGCTGGTCTACCCGGGCCGGGTCGTGGATCAGGTCGGTGAGGGTGTAGGTGAGGCCCTTGGCCTGGATCAGGGTTTCATCCACGATGGGCCCGCAGCCCACAATGATCCCGTCGCTCGGGCTGCATAGCAGCGTCGGATCTGGGTTGAAGGGGCGGGCGCCGGGCTTGAGGGCCCGGGTGAAGCAGTCGTGCAGGCTTTTGAAATCCTGGCGTGCGGCTTCGCTCAGATCCAGATCGGCAAACATCTTCCAGATCGCAATCGCCGGGCGGCACACCCAGGGCTGCTCGATCTTGCTCAGCCAGCCCATGACGTGGGTCAGGGCCACCCGAGGCAGCCGGTTGGTGAGGATGAAATTGAGGCTTTCCTGATCCAGCAGGCGGCGCAGGGCGGCGGGGGTTTGCAGGGATTGCTGGGTTTTCATGGTCGTGTAACCGCTCTCGTTTAAATCATTCATCTTTCAATCCAATCCAATGGCGGAGGTTCTTCCGTGGAAGATGCAATGTTGTGGGCCAGCCTGGGGGCTGCCGTCCTGCCCAGCCTGACATACCGGATCAAGCACCGGCTCGAACTGTCCCGGGCCAAGCACCCGTCCCTGACCGGCCATAGCAAGATGTCCCGGCGCATGTCCCGGCTGCTGCCCGCCTATACCTACGATGAGGCACACTTTTTCCGGGCCGACGGGGCGCCCGAAGTGGTGGCCGACCAGCGCCGGACCGCCTTCGAGGCTCTGGCGGCGGAGTACCAGAGCCGCTTTGCCCAAAGCGCTGCCCATACCGCCCAGAGCCAGCAGGGTGTTTCGGATCTGCAATTCACGGGCCATTACCGGGTGCCTTTCCAGTTCAGCCCTCTGGTGCGGGCCCGCCTCAAGGGTGGCAGCGTGCTCCAGGCCTCGTCCGGGGTGCAGGTGAGCGATCTGGATGGAAACGCCTTCTACGATCTGGCCGGTTCTTACGGAGTCAATCTGTTCGGCTACGATTTCTACAAAGATTGCATGGCCCGGGCCGCCGAGCGGGTGGCCCCCCTGGGCCCCGTGCTGGGCGCCCATCACCCGGTGGTGGCCGACAACGTGGCCCGCCTCAAGGCCATTTCCGGCATGGACGAGGTGTCGTTTCACATGTCGGGCACCGAGGCGGTGATGCAGGCGGTGCGCCTC
>JAJTBM010000584.1 GCA_021286885.1 Rhodocyclales bacterium | reverse complement strand
CAAGTCGTCCCTCATGAACATCCTGGGCTGCCTGGATACGCCCAGCGCCGGTAGCTACCGCTTCCGGGGGCTTGAGGTGCAAAAGCTGGGCCGGGATCAACGCGCCCTGCTGCGCCGTCACGCGCTTGGCTTCATCTTCCAGGGCTTCAACCTGCTCGCCCGCACCTCCGCCCAGGAGAACGTGGAACTGCCCCTGCTGTACCGGGGCGAGATGGCCGCCGACCGGGCCACCGCCGCCCGCAAGGCCCTGGCCACGGTGGGCCTCGCCGGCTGGGAACATCACACCCCGGCAGAACTCTCGGGCGGCCAGCAGCAGCGGGTGGCCATTGCCCGGGCCCTGGTGACCGATCCGGTCCTGCTCCTGGCCGACGAGCCCACCGGCAACCTGGACACCGCCCGCAGCCAGGAAATCATGGAGCTGCTGGTCAGCCTCAACCGGGAGCGGGGCATCACCATCGTGATGGTCACCCACGAGCCCGACATGGCCGCCTACGCCCACCGGATCGTGCACATGGTGGATGGCCGGGTGGCCCTGGATCTGCCCCAGCTCCATTCCGATGAACGCCGCCAGCCCGGCCCGTCTTCTGCACGCCTCGCCCAAGCCTGATGCACAGCATGATCTGGAATACCCTGGGCCTCGCCCTGCGCGAGATACGCCGCAACCTGATGCGCTCTTTTCTGACCATCCTGGGCATCGTGATCGGTGTCTCGGCGGTGGTCACCATGGTGACGCTGGGCAACGGCGCCACCCGCGCTGTTTCTGACCAAATCGCCAGCCTGGGGAGCAACCTGCTCATCGTGCGCCCCGGCCAGCACCTGGGTCCCGGGCGGGATTCGGCGGGCGCCGCCAACTTCAAGCAGGCCGATGTGGATGCCCTGCGCACCCAGATCCCCGGCCTGGTGTCGGTGGTGCCGGTGGTGAGCAAGAGCGTCACCCTGGTCGCCCAGGCCCGCAACTGGTCGAGCAGCGTCACCGGCAGCACCAGCGCCTGGTTTCCCGCCAGCAAATGGCAGATCGCCACGGGCCGGGTGTTCTCCGAGGCCGAGGAACGGGCCGGCGCCGCCGTGTGCGTGATCGGCGAAACCGTGCGCAAGGAGCTGTTCGGCAGCCTCGATCCCCTGGGCCAGCAGATCCGGGTCAAACAGTTTTCCTGCGAGGTAATCGGCCTGCTCGCCGCCCGGGGCCAGTCCACCATGGGCAACGATCAGGATGATGTGGTGGTGGTGCCTCTGCGCACCGCCCAGCGCCGGCTCATGGGTTCGGTGGATATTTCCACCCTGATGCTCTCGGTGGAAGACGCCGCCACCATGGATGCGGTCAAGGAGCAAGTCACCTGGCTGCTGCGCGAACGCCGCCACATCGGCCCCAACGACAACGACGACTTCGGCGTGATGGACACCCGCCAGATCGCCGAAACCATGTCCGGCACCACCCGCGTCCTTACCGGCCTGCTCGGCGCGGTGGCGGCGGTGAGCCTGCTGGTGGGCGGCATCGGGATCATGAACATCATGCTGGTGTCCGTCACCGAACGCACCCGCGAAATCGGCATCCGCATGGCCATCGGCGCCCTGGAGCGGGAGGTGCTGCTCCAGTTCCTGATCGAAGCCGTGGCCCTGTCGTCCCTGGGCGGCATCATCGGCATCCTGCTCGCCACCC
>JAJTBM010000583.1 GCA_021286885.1 Rhodocyclales bacterium | reverse complement strand
GCTCGTCGGGCTCATAACCCGAAGGTCGCAGGTTCAAATCCTGCCCCCGCAACCAGATTCATCAAAAAGCCCAAGCATGCAAATGCTTGGGCTTTTTGTCGTCTGGCGTCAGCTGGGGGCTTCTTGCCGAGGTGCCGGCCTGGGGGGAGTGTTGCGGCTGCGGTGGATGTGTTACAAGCCCCCGGTTGCCCTGCGTGCTGTCTCCCATGTCTTTTGCCGACCGCCTTAAAGCCGCTCAAACTGCCCTCACTCGCTTGCGTAGCGAGGTGCCGGCCCGCCTGCGCCGACCCACCCGGCGCGAAATTTTGCTGGCCCTGCTGGTGCCGCCGGCGCTGTTCGTGCTGTATCTGCTGATCCTGATCCCGCTCACCCCGGGGATCAGCGATATCCGCAAGGCGGGGCAGGAGCGGCCTGCCCAGATTTTGTCGGCCGATGGCAAGCCCCTGGCCGAATTCAAATGGGCCAACCGGGAATGGGTGAAGCTCTCCGAGGTGTCGCCCCAGGTGGTCGCCGCCTTGATCGCCACTGAGGATCACCGCTTTTACGAGCACCACGGCATCGACTTCTACCGCCTTGGCGGCGCGGCGCTCCGTACCTTCTCGGGCAGCCGCCAGGGCGGTTCGACCCTCACCCAGCAGTTGGCGCGCAACCTGTTTCCCGACGAAATTGGCCGAGCCCAGACCCTCAACCGCAAGCTGCGCGAGGCGGTGACGGCCTTCAAGATCGAGGCGGTGTATTCCAAGGACGAGATCCTGGAAACCTATCTGAACACGGTGCCCTTCCTTTACAACGCCTGGGGCATCGAGATGGCGGCGCGCACCTACTTCGACAAACCGGCGCGCAAGCTGGACGTGCTCGAAGGGGCGACCCTGGTGGGCATGCTCAAGGGCAACAGCTACTACAACCCGGTGCAGAACCCGGAGCGGGCCCTGGCCCGGCGCAACACGGTGCTGGCCCAGATGGCCAAGCATGGCCAGCTGGAGGCTGAGCGCCTCCCCGAACTCCAGAAAAAGCCCCTGCGCATCGACTTCGAGCGCCAGAACGAGCCCCTGGGCCCGGCGCCCCACTTTGCCCAGCAGCTGCGCAAGTGGCTGGTGGCCTGGGCGGATGCCAAGGGTTACAACCTCTACGCCGATGGGCTGGTGGTGCACACCACCATCGATAGCCGCCTCCAGGCCCTGGCCAATGAAGCCGTCGCCCGGCGCGGGCGCCAGCTTCAGGGCATTGCCGATCAGGCGTGGGCGGGCCGGGCCTGGAGCGGCAACCCGACCTTGTTGCAGGCCCTGGTGCGCGAAAGCCGCGAGTACCGGGCCGCCCTGACCCGGGGCGAGGCCGCCGAAGATGCGCTGCGCCGCCTGCTGGCCGACAAGGCCTTCATGGCCGCCCTGCGCAAGGATAAAACCCGGGTGCAGCTGGGTTTTCTGGCGGTGGATCCGAGCACGGCCCAGGTGCGGGCCTGGGTGGGCAGCCGGGATTTCGAGCAGGACCAATACGACCACGTGGCCCAGGCCCGGCGCCAGCCTGGCTCCACCTTCAAGCCCTTTGTGTATGGGGCCGCCTTTGCCCAGGGGATGAGCCCGGACGACACCATCGTCGATCAGGCGGTGGAAATCCCCCTCAAAAATGGCGAAATCTGGCGCCCGGACGATGATGTACCCC
>JAJTBM010000582.1 GCA_021286885.1 Rhodocyclales bacterium | reverse complement strand
CTGTTTTGTTCGTTCCCCTGTTCAAGCGTGCCGGTCTGGGCACCGTGCTTGGCTATCTGGCGGTGGGAATGCTGATTGGCCCGTCGGGCATCCAGCTGGTGCGCGACCCGGACAACCTGATGCACACCGCCGAGCTGGGCGTGGTGTTGCTGCTCTTCGTGATTGGGCTGGAACTCAAGCCCTCCCGTCTGTGGGCTCTGCGCCGGCAGGTGTTCGGCCTGGGGAGTCTGCAGTTGTTCGGGGTGGCGGCGGCCTTGGCGGGGGCGGCCCGCTATCTGGGGCTGTCGCCCTCGGCCTCGGTGCTGGTGGGCATCATTCTGGCCCTCTCATCCACCGCCTTTGTGTTGCCCACCCTGGCGGAGCGCAAGGAGTTATCCACCCGTTACGGGCGTGAGTCCTTCGCCATTTTGCTGTTTCAGGATCTGTCGGTGATTCCGCTCCTGGCGCTGATCCCCTTGTTTGGTACCGGCAAGCCCACCGCCTTGACTCATCCGGCGGTGGGGGTGGGGCTGCTGCTGGGCTTGGCGGTGGTGGGGCGCCCCTTGCTGGATTTCCTGTTCCGCTATGTGGCTCGGGTGAATAGCCGCGAGATGTTCACCGCCGCCGCCCTGGCCACCGTGCTGGGGTTGGCGCTGCTGATGCAGGCGGGCGGGCTGTCCATGTCCCTGGGGGCGTTTGTGGCGGGCGTGCTGCTGGCCGATTCCGAATTCCGCCACGAGCTGGAGGCGGCCATCGCCCCGTTCCAGGGCTTGCTGCTGGGGCTGTTCTTTGTGGCGGTGGGGATGTCCACCAATCTTTCGCTGTTGATGCGCTTCCCGCTCCAGATCCTGGGCCTCACCTTCGGGCTGATCGCCATCAAGGGTGGCGTGCTGTATCTGCTGCGCCGGCTGGTGGGGGGGCCACGGACCGAATCCCGTCAGCTGGCCCTGGTGCTTGCCCAGGGGGGCGAGTTTGCGTTTGTACTGTTTGATGCAGCCGAGTCTTTCAAGGTGCTGGGGGAAATCCAGGCCGACAAGCTGACCCTGGTGGTGGCCCTTTCCATGGCCCTCTCGCCGCTGCTCCTGATCCTGGCCGACCGGATCGCCCGGGCAGCCCAGGCCGCTGCGCCCCAGCCCTATGACGAGATGCCCAGCGAGGCGAGCGAGGTGGTGATCGCCGGGTTTGGGCGGGTTGGCCAGATCGTGGGCCGCCTGCTGCTGGCCCGGGGCACCCGTTTCACCGCCCTGGATGTGGATGCCGGCCAGGTGGAAACCGTGCGCCGCTTCGGGCTCAAGGTGTTCTACGGGGATGCGGCCCATCTGGATCTGCTCCACGCCGCCCAGCTCGACCAGGCCCGGGTGTTCGTGCTTGCCATTGATGATGTGGAGGCCTCCCTGCGCACTGCCGAGCTGGTGCGCAAGCACTTTCCCCATGTGCACATCGTGGCCCGGGCGCGCAACCGTTTCCATGCGACCCGGCTGATGGATCTGGGGATCGAGCATCAGATCCGGGAGGCGCTTCCGTCCAGCCTCGAAATGGCGCGCTGGACCCTGGAGCTGCTGGATGAGCCCCCCGCCCTGGTCGACCAGATGGTGAGCCGCTTTGCCCGCCACGATGCGGACGTGCTGGCCCGCCAGCAGGCCATCGGCCACGACGAGCAGAAGATGATCCAATCGTCCCTGG
>JAJTBM010000581.1 GCA_021286885.1 Rhodocyclales bacterium | reverse complement strand
ACGGCAAGCCCATCATCGATCGGGTGCTGCGCTCCTCCACCAGTCTGGAAGAAGCCTCCAAGCTGGCCCTGATTTCGATGGATTCCACCATCCGCTCCAACCTGTCGGTGGGACTGCCGCTGGATCTGTTGACCCTGCGCACTGGCGAACTGAAGGTGGCCTCCCACACCAGCGTGGATGCCCGCAATGACTACTACGCCATGATCCGCAGCCGCTGGGGCGAAGCCCTGGGGCATGCCTTCGACGAACTGCCCAACCCCGAATGGCTGGGGGGCAAGGCCGAAGGCTGAGCCGGGCGGGCAACACGCCGTACGCAGCACGTAGTACGCAGCACGTAGTACGCAGTACGTAAGCCACGTTATTCGCAACGCCGATGGGAGCAATCCCCTCGGCGTTTTTCATGGGCAGCACAGGAGGGCTCTTTACATTCCTTTGAATACGCAAAACTTGTAAATGAGAATAGTTTACATTACGATTCGTGTTCAAATTTTAGCCAGGAGCTTACATGCAGCACGTAAACAAGAGGGGGCGGGCAGGGGCCGGCCGGTGTGTGAAAACCCGTCTGACCCCCATGCTGGGCGCCTTGCTGGCGGTATGGATGCCGCTCCAGGCCCAGGCTGCCGACGAAGTGCGCAATCTGGATTCCGTGGTGGTTACGGCCAGCATGGGCGAGCGGGACAAGTCGGCCAGCCCGCCCGACCTGCTGCGCACCACCGCCGGGGTCAGCACCTACACGGACGGCAATGGTCGGGAGAAAATCCAGATCCGGGGCCTGGATGGCCGCTATACCCTGATCCTGGTGGATGGCAAGCGGGTGTCGTCGGCGGGTGCCCTGTGGCGCGGGGCCGACTTCGATCTGGGCACCGTGCCCCTTAACGGCATCGAGCGGGTGGAGGTGGTGCGCGGGCCCATGTCGGCCCTGTATGGCTCGGATGCCATTGGCGGGGTGGTGAACATCATCACCAAGCGCCCCACCCAGGAATGGCATGGCCAGGTGGGCACCGAGTATCGCTTCATGGGTTCCGGCGACAAGGGCAATCAGCAAAAGCTCAACGCCTCGGTGGCTGGCGCGATCAACGAGGTGGCCAGCCTGTCGGTGGCGGCGGAGGTGTATAACCGCCAGCCCTGGTTCACCAACAGCGCCAACGATCCCAAGGAAGCCCCCAGCCTGGAGCGCAAGGAAAGCCGCAATCTGACCTCCACCCTCTCCCTCAATGTGGCTCCGGGCCATAAGGTGGATTTTGATTATGGCTATAACCGGGATCGTCGCCCCTACGGCTTGGGCACCTATACCTATTACCCGGCCTGGAACTACGAGGATTACACCTACACCGCCCAGGACATCACCCGCAACAGCTTCGGCGTGACCCACACCGGGGAGTGGGGCTGGGGCAAGACGGTGAGCTACGTGAAGCGTGAGCAGTCCCGGATTGCCGACTACAACTCCGACTACGACACGCCCCAGCAGCGTTCTTACAAAGAGGAAAACACCTACCTCAAGTCCTATGCAGTGGTGAAGGCGGGCGATCACACCCTGACGGGCGGGATCGACTATCGCAACCAGATCATCAAGGATGCCTCCACCTACCTCCAGTCCGGCAAGTCCGACGTGAGCCAGTGGGCCCTGTTTGGCCAGGATGAAATGGCCCTGGGCGACAAGTGGCTGC
>JAJTBM010000580.1 GCA_021286885.1 Rhodocyclales bacterium | reverse complement strand
GGTTGCCGGCTCCTTGCTGGTGGAGTTCATGCCCAAGAAATACCGGGGGCCGCGTCTCGCCATGCTCACCATTCTGTGGTTTGCCGGTGCTGCGCTCGCCTACATTGCAGGCAATATCATCCTGAATAGTGGCCGCGAAGATGCCTGGCGTCTGGTATTGGCCAGCCCTGCAGCCATTGGCGTAATTCTTGTCCTGCTGCGGATGGGCACGCCGGAGTCCCCCCGCTGGCTGCTCAGCAAGGGGCGCAAGGAAGAAGCGGAGCGCATCATCAAGCAAGTGTATGGCCCCTCCTTCTCCCTGCGTAATCTGCCTGAACAGGCGGACGAGAAAAAAGTGTCTCTGGGTGATCTCCTGCATTCCGGCTACGGCAAACGCATGCTGTTTGTGGCGGTATTCTGGAGTTGCTCGGTGGTGCCCGTATTCGCGGTGTATTCCTTTGCCCCCAAAGTCCTGCAGGCCCTCAACCTGAAAGGCGCCTGGGCCTCCTATGGTTCGGTGTGCATCACCCTGATGTTTGTCATTGGCTGTGTGATCGCCACCCGTCTAATCAATGTGATGGGGCGGCGCAGCATGGTGATCCACAGCTTCCTGTGGTCTGGCCTGGCGCTGCTGGGGCTGGGGGCCTTCTCCGACAGCGCAGAAGTGCTAGTACTGGTGCTGTTTGGTGCCTACGCAGTTTTCATCGGTGGCGCCCAGGTTCTCCAGCTGGTGTATCCGAACGAACTCTTTCCCACGGAAATCCGCTCCGCCGCCGTCGGCCTGGGGGCCTCCCTGTCCCGCGTTGGGGCTGCCGTGGGCACCTGGCTGGTACCCATGTCCCTGAACAGTATCGGGATCGGCAACACCATGTTTGCCGCTGCCGGGGTCACCCTGCTGGGCCTGCTGGTTTCTCTGCTGCTGGCGCCTGAAACCCGCGCCCTCAGCCTCCAGGAAGCGGCCTCCCTCAATCGCTGAATGTCCGGGGTGCTGCCGCACCAAGCGCGGCGGCACCTGCCGTGTTCTGTCTCAACGGAGAAAATCAAATGAAATTCGAAGGTATTTATACCCCCGCCATCACCCCCCTCGCTGCGGATGGTCAGATTGATCGCCAAGCTTTTGCCGAAGTGCTTGAGTATCTGGTGGATGCCCGTGTTCACGGCATCATCATCGGTGGTTCCACTGGCGAGTATTACGCCCATACCAGCCAGGAGCGTCTGGCGCTGGCAGCCCTGGCCAAGGATGTGATTGCCGACCGGGTGCCCCTCATCATTGGCACCGGGGCGGTGCGCACCGAGGACTCGGTGGAGTACGCCAAGGCTGCCCGTGCCCTCAAGGCCGATGCGCTACTGGTCGGCTCCCCCCCCTACGCCCTGCCCACCGAGCAAGAAAATGCGGCCCATGCCCTGGCCGTGGATCGTGCTGCAGATCTGCCCATCATGCTTTACAACTATCCGGGTCGGATGAGTGTTTCGATGGGGCGTGAGTTCTTCCAGACGGTGCTCGCAGCTTCCCGCAATTTTGTAGCCATCAAGGAAAGCTCCGGTCAGATGGGACAGCTGCACATGCTGGCGCGGGAATTCCCCCAACTGGATGTTTCCTGCGGCTGGGATGACCAGGCCCTGGAGTTTTTCGCCTGGGGTGCCCGCAGCTGGGTGTGTGCCGGCTCCAACTTCATTCCCCGGGAGCATGTGATGC
>JAJTBM010000579.1 GCA_021286885.1 Rhodocyclales bacterium | reverse complement strand
CGTATCCGACGGCTGACCGTTTCGTTGAGGCTTTCAATGATCAAGCACTGGGTGATTGGCTGGGGCGCAGGACTGTCGGCGGGATAGGGAAACCGCTTTCATTATACTTCCACATCCCGTTCTGCAATACGATCTGTTACTACTGCGCCTGTAACAAGATCATCACCAAAGATCACAGCCGTTCGGCCAAGTATCTGGCCTATCTCGACAAGGAAATGGCGCTTCAGGCGGCCAGCCTCGAAGGCCCCCGCGAAGTGCGCCAGCTGCACCTGGGCGGCGGTACGCCCACCTTCCTGTCCCACGACGAGATGCGCCAGCTCATGGCCAGCGTGCGCAAGCACTTCACCCTGGTGCCCGATGGCGAATACTCCATCGAGGTTGACCCGCGCAAGGTGGATGAGGCCACCGTGGCCCTGCTGGGCGAGCTGGGCTTCAACCGGATGAGCGTCGGCATTCAAGATTTCAACCCCGATGTGCAGAAGGCGGTCAACCGGGTTCAGAGCGAAGATGAAACCCGCTTGGTGATCGACGCAGCCCGGGCCCATGGCTTCAAGTCGGTGAGCGTCGACCTGATCTACGGCCTGCCCAAGCAGAACGTCATCAGCTTCAACCGTACCCTGGAGCAGATCCTGTCCCTCTCGCCGGACCGGCTCTCCATCTACAACTACGCCCATCTGCCCACCTTGTTCAAGCCCCAGCGGCGCATCATTGATGCCCAGCTCCCGTCGGGCGAGACCAAGATGCAGATCCTGCAGCTGGCCATCCGGCGCCTGACTGAAGCGGGTTACGTCTATATCGGCATGGACCACTTCGCCAAGCCCACCGATGAGCTTACCGTGGCCCAGCGCCAGGGCCGTCTGCATCGCAACTTCCAGGGCTACTCCACCTACGCCGAATGCGACCTGCTGGCCTTTGGCGTGTCGGCCATTGCCAAGGTGGGGCCGACTTACTCCCAGAACGTCAAAACCCTGGACGAGTACTACGACATCCTCGATACGGGCCGCCTGCCGGTGCTGCGCGGGATTGAGCTCACCCCCGATGATCTGCTGCGTCGGGCCATCATTCAGGCCCTGATGTGCCATTTCGAGCTCTCCATCGAGTCCATCGAAATCGCCCACCTGATCGAGTTCAACACCTACTTTGCCGCCGAGCTGGCCGATCTGCGCGAGATGGAAAAAAATGGCCTGCTGCGCATCGACGATCAATGGATCACCGTGCTGCCGGCGGGCCGCATGCTGGTACGGGCCATTGCCATGGTGTTCGACCGCTACCTGCGCGCCGACCGGGAACGCACCCGCTACTCCAAGGTGATCTGAGCTTCGGTGGCCCGCCCGCCCCGGGCGGCGCTACAATGCAGCCATGCAATGCAACGCCCCGTGTTGTCCTGCGGGGCGTTGCTGTTTTTGTACAATTTGTGCCTCGTTTTTCCCGATCGCGTGCCCGCTGCCCCGAAGTCCTGAACCATGCCCGAAACCGGCTACCTTGCAGTTTTCATGATCGCCCTCCTGGGCGGCACCCACTGTGTCGGCATGTGCGGTGGCATCGTGGGCGCCCTCAGCGTCCAGATGCCCGGCCAGGCCCGGCGCAGCTGGCCCCTCCATCTGGCCTACAACCTGGGGCGCATCACCAGCTACACCCTGGCCGGCGCCGCCATGGGGGCCATCGGCACGGTGGGG
>JAJTBM010000578.1 GCA_021286885.1 Rhodocyclales bacterium | reverse complement strand
GGTGATGGGGACGTCGGGGCAGCATGGTGATGGTTCCTTCAGGTGGGGATCAGACGTGGAGCAGCAGGTGTTCGCGTTCCCAGGGGGAGATGACCTTCATGAACTCGGCGTGCTCGGCCTCCTTGAGCTCCGTGTACACCGTGATGAAGGCATGACTGAGAACTTCGGCCAGATCGGTTTCCTGGCGCAGCAGGGCCAAGGCCTCCCCCAGACTGCGGGGCAGCCCGTAGGCGCTCAGGTAAGCATCCCCCTTGCATTCCGGGGTCGGCTCGATTTCCTTGACGATGCCCAGATATCCGCACGCCAGGGTGACGGCCATGGCTACGTAGGGGTTGGCATCCGCGCCGATCACGCGGTTTTCGATACGCCGGGCGGCGGGCGTGGACACCGGCACCCGGAAGCCGACCGTGCGGTTGTCCTGCCCCCACTGGATGTTGATGGGGGCGGCGGTGGCGCGCATCAGCCGGCGGTAGCTGTTCACATACGGGGCGAGCAGGGCCATGGCCGAGGGGATGTAGCGTTGCAGCCCGCCGATGTACCAGTAGAACTCCTTGGAGGGCGTGCCATCCGGGTTGCTGAAGATGTTCTGCCCGGTTTTCTTGTCGACGATGCTCTGGTGCACATGCATCGCGCTCCCCGGCTCCCCGGCAATCGGCTTGGCCATGAAGGTGGCGTACATGTCGTGGCGCATGGCTGCTTCGCGCACGGTGCGCTTGAAGAAGAACACCTCGTCGGCCAGCTGCAGCGGGTGATCGTGGAAGAAGTTGATCTCCATCTGGCCGGCGCCGATTTCGTGGATCAGGGTGTCCACATTGAGCTGCATGGCCTCGCAATAGGCGTAGATGTCTTCAAACAGCGGGTCGAACTCGTTCACCGCGTCGATGGAATAGGCCTGGCGCGAGGTTTCCGCCCGCCCGCTGCGCCCCTTGGGCGGCTTGAGGGGCAGATCCGGGTCCAGGTTGCGCTCCACCAGGTAAAACTCCAGCTCCGGCGCCACCACCGGCGACCAGCCCCGGGCATCGAACAGATCGCACACCCGGCGCAGCACCGAACGGGGCGCAAAGGGCACCAGCTGACCGTGGCGGTTGTAGCAGTCGTGGATCACCTGGGCGGTCGGGTCCACCGCCCAGGGCACCAGGCGCACGGTGGCCGGATCGGCGCGCAAATGCATGTCGTGGTCGGTGGCGCTGATCACGTCAAAGTACGGGCCTTCGGCGGGCTGCTCGCCGGTCACGCTCATGGCCACCACGATTTCGGGCAGGCGCATGCCGCTCTCTTCGGCGAAACGGTCGCGGGGCAGGATCTTGCCCCGGGCCACGCCGGTCAGGTCGGGCACCAGGCATTCCACTTCGGTCACCCGGTGTTCGTTGAACCAGTTTTCCAGTTCGCCCAGGGTTTTCTTGGCAATGTAGGGATTCATCATGGGTACATCCTCATGGGTGGCCTGCCGGCAGGGCTTACGGACGCACGGGCCCGCTGGGGCCCCTGCCGGGGCCGCCTTGCGTGCCTGCCAGCGGCAGGCGGGGAAATGAGCAACAGCGGTGAGAAACTGCGGAAAAACCGCAGCGCAGGCAGATCAGGCCGACGGTGGGCGGTGCAGGTCACGCCAGGCCAGGCATGCCGCACCGAAGGCCCTGAAGATGGCCAAGGAAACCGGATTACTGGCGGCCTGCCATTCCGGATGC
>JAJTBM010000577.1 GCA_021286885.1 Rhodocyclales bacterium | reverse complement strand
CGCTTGCCTTCCTCGGCAAAGTATTCGACGAAGCTCGCCGCATAAACCACCTCACTGCGCGCATCGGCCAGGGGCTTGCCCTGCTCCAGGGTCATGATGCGGGCCAGGTCATCGGCGTGGGCCAGGATTTCCTGTTGCCAGCGCAGCATGATGGCCGCCCGCGCCCGGGGCGTCAGCGCCTTCCAGGCGGGCCAGGCCCGATCTGCGGCGGCAATGGCGCGGGTGGTTTCGGCAGCCCCCATGCGGGGCACCTGGGCAAGCACGGCGCCAGTGGCGGGATTTGTTACAGAAAACCGGGCCTGGTTGTCGGCATCCAGCCAGCAAGCATCGATATAGGCCTGGGTACGGAGCAGCGATGAATCCTTGAGCGTGTGCATTTGCGTAGTTTCGGTTCCTGGGAACAGCAGGCAAACCTTGTCCCTGCAAGGTAGAGACAGAGACACCCGCCCGGGTTCCCACGGGGCGCCCATTTTCCCCCAACAGGGGCGCCGCTGGAATGAAAAATGGGCGCCGAGGCGCCCATTTTCGTACAAGCCCCCAGACTTACTGGGTCTTCTGCTCGTTGAGCAGGGCCTTCATGGAGAGGCGCACACGACCCTTTTCGTCGGTCTCGAGCACCTTCACGCGCACGACCTGACCTTCCTTGAGGTAGTCGGACACGTTGTTGACGCGCTCGTTGGCGATCTGGGAGACGTGCAGCAGGCCATCACGGCCCGGCAGGATGTTGATGATGGCGCCGAAGTCCAGGATACGGACCACGGGGCCTTCGTACACCTTGCCCACTTCCACTTCAGCGGTGATTTCCTCGATGCGCTTCTTGGCGGCTTCGGCGCCTTCGGAGCTCACGGAGGAGATGGTCACGTTGCCGTCGTCGGTGATCTCGATGACGGTGCCGGTTTCTTCCTGCAGGCCACGGATCACAGCGCCGCCCTTGCCGATCACGTCCCGAATCTTCTCGGGGTTGATCTTGAGGGTGATCATGCGCGGTGCGTAAGTGGAGATTTCGGTGCGGGCGCCACCCAGGGCGTCGCTCATCTTTTGCAGGATGTGCAGACGGCCTTCCTTGGCCTGGGCCAGGGCAACCTGCATGATTTCCTTGGTGATGCCGAGGATCTTGATGTCCATCTGGAGGGCGGTGACGCCCTTCTCAGTGCCGGCCACCTTGAAGTCCATGTCGCCCAGGTGATCTTCATCGCCCAGGATGTCGGTCAGCACGGCGAAACGGCCACCGTCCTTGATCAGGCCCATGGCAATGCCAGCCACCGGAGCGCTCAGGGGCACGCCAGCGTCCATCATGGCCAGGGAGCCACCGCACACGGAAGCCATGGAGCTGGAGCCGTTGGATTCGGTGATCTCGGACACCACGCGGATGGTGTAGGAGAAATCTTCCTTCTTGGGCAGCACGCCCGCCAGGGCACGCTTGGCCAGACGGCCGTGGCCGATCTCGCGACGCTTGGGGGAGCCGAAACGGCCACACTCGCCGGTGGAGAACGGGGGGAAGTTGTAGTGGAGCATGAAGCTCTCACGGTACTCGCCGGCCACGGCATCGATGATCTGCTCATCGCGGCCCGTGCCCAGGGTGCTCACCACCAGGGCCTGAGTTTCGCCACGGGTGAACAGGGCGGAACCGTGGGTACGGGGCAGCACGCCAACGCGGATGTCGATGGGGCGCACGGTACGGGTGTCACGACCG
>JAJTBM010000057.1 GCA_021286885.1 Rhodocyclales bacterium | reverse complement strand
TTTGCTCGGGTGAATACTTAGCAAACCGTGGCGATTAAACGCCTAACCAATTCGTTCGACCCGCACCGCCTTCGGCGGGCGGGTCAACTCAAACGTTATACTGTAGCGATCCAATCCCCCCAGACACCCCGATAGGCGGATGATGCCCCCTTTCGAGGAAACACTGGCCCAGTCATCACCAAACAGACCGTGCACACCTCCCAGCCCCAACCACCCATACCCTAGATTTTTCCCGCCCGGGGACGTAAAACCCTCTGTCCCCCGTCTGCGCTCCGGTGCGGGCGGCCTGTATCTTTGCGGTGGAGACCACAGGCCATGTTCCTTGCTTCTGATTCCGGGTTTCCGGTGTATAGCCCGGAAACTCCGTTTGCCCTTTTCCTGCTGCTCCTGACCGGGGGGCTGATTTTTACGCCCTTGCGGCGCTGGCGGCGGTCGCTGCTGAATACGGCGGTGTTCTTTGTGGCCTGCATGATCGGGGATCTGCTGGCCGGGCTGCTGCATGGCCATCTGCCCGAGGCGGCCTTGCGCTGGCTGCGGCAAATGGCGGTGTTTGGCGAGGGGCTGGCGGTGATCCGCTATCTGGGGCTGGCGTTTTTTGAGGTGATTCTGGACAGGCTCAAGGTGCCGGTGTCGGGCATTCTGGCGGACATCATGGTCATCATGGGCTATGTGGCGTGGGGCTTTCTGCGGCTCAACATGGCTGGGGTGGAGTTCACCGCGCTGTTTGCCACCTCGGCGGTGCTGACCGCCGTGCTGGCCATTTCGATGCAGGACACCCTGGGCAATCTGCTGGGCGGGCTGGCGCTGCAGATGGACAACTCCCTTGAGATTGGCGACTGGATCGAGATCAACGGGCTGGTGGGGCGGGTGACGGATATCCAGTGGCGTTACACCGCCCTCCTCACCCGCACCGGCGAGAAGGTGGTGATGCCCAACAGCCACCTGATGAAGAACCGCTACAACGTGCTGTGCAACAAGCGCCAACAGGTGCCCCTGCAACGGCGTTCGGTCAATTTCAATGTGGATTTGTCGGTACCGCCGGGCCGGGTGAGTGAGGCGGTATTGCAGGACATTCAAACCGCCCGCATCGCCCATGTAAGCCCGAGCGTTGAGCCCCAATGCCTGTTGATGGATTTTGGGGCGGGCTATGGGCATTACCAGGTGCGTTACTGGCTCACCGACCCGGCCCACGACGAAAGCACCGATTCGGAGGTGCGGCGCCACATTCTGGCGGCCCTGCAGCGGGAGGATATTCGCCTGGCGGTGGGCGACCAGACCATCCATTTGGTGAAGGAAGGCGAGGCGCACCGGGAAGAGGTGCGGGCCCGGGAGCTGAACCGGCGCCAGCAGGCCATTGCCCAGATCGATCTGTTCTCCAAGCTTTCGGAGGTCGAACAGCTGGAGCTGGCGCGGCGGCTGGTGAATGCGCCCTTTGCCAAGGGCGACATCATCACCCGCCAGGGCTCCATCGCCCACTGGCTGTACATCATCGTGAAGGGCGAGGCCGAAGCCTGGTGGCAGCCCCCCGATGGCGGCCCCCAGCGCCTGCTGGAAAAGCGCGGGCCGGGGAATGTGTTCGGGGAGTTGGGCCTGATGACCGGCGCCCCCCGGCGCGCCACGGTGATCGCCACCAGCGACATGGAGGCCTACCGGCTCGACAAGACCGGCTTCGAGCACATCCTGCGGGCGCGGCCCGAGCTGGCCGAGGGGATTTCGGCCATCCTGCAGCGGCGCCTGTCCCATTTTCAGGCCCTGGAGCGGGGCCATGCCGAAGATCTGCAAAAAATCGCCCAGATCCCCCAGGACGCCACCGCCCTGGGCAAGAAGATCCGGGAGTTCTTTGGGCTATAGGCCGGGCTGCCAGCGGGATCAGTCGTCGTTCAGGCTGTCCGGATCGTCCGGCGCATTCGGGTCTTCTTCGCCGGCGGCCTTGCGGGCGGCGATTTCGGCCATGCGCTGGGCGTGTTCGTCCAGCATCACCAGACGGCTGGAGGGGCTTTCGAGGCTGATGCGGCCCATGGCGCCATCGCGGTAATCCTGCAACAGAATGAGCGCCGCCTTTTCCAGATCAAGCCCGCCGCCGCGCACCCGGCAGCCGCGCCGCTGGGCCACCACTTCGAGCAGGGCCGGGCCGTCGAGGCCTTCAATGGGGGTGTTGAAACGCTTGCTGACCAGGGCCGGATAACGCTGGAGCAGCACGCCGCCCAGGAAGGAGGCTACTTCTTCGTCGATCACCGCGTTACGCCCAATGGCGTGGCTGGCGGCCAGCATGTAGCCGTCGGAATCGTGAATGATCTTGGGCCACATCATCCCCGGGGTGTCGGTGAGGGTCATGGTGGGCGACAGGTCATAGGTCTGCTGGTGCTTGGTGACCGCCGGCTCATCGCCCACTGCGGCCACCCGGCGCTTGAGCAGCGCATTGAGCAGGGTGGATTTGCCCACGTTGGGGATGCCCATGATCATCATGCGCAGGGGCTTGAGCCGGTCGCCCCGATGGGGTGCCAGGGGGCGGCACAGGCCGGGCACCTTGGCCACGTCGGAGGGCTTGCGGCACGACAGGGCCACCGCCTTCACGTTTTTCTGGGCGTTGTAGTAGGCCAGCCACTCGGCGGTGATCTGCGGATCGGCCAGATCGGCCTTGTTCAGGATCTTGAGGCAGGCGCGCTGGCGGTACTCGCGCAGCTCGCGGATCATGGGGTTGCTGCTCGCTTCGGGCAGGCGGGCGTCGAGCACTTCGATGACAACATCGGTACGCTCCATACTCTCCGCCGCCTTCCTGCGGGCGGAAGTCATGTGACCGGGAAACCACTGGATGGGCATGGGTGCGACCTGAATCAATGAAAACCTGCCATTATCAGGGCAAAATGCGCTCCCCTAGAAGGATTTACGATCATGCAACACGAAGAAATCATCGCCGCCACCCGGCTCTGGCTCGAAAAGGCCGTTATCGGGCTCAACCTCTGCCCCTTCGCCAAGTCGGTTTACGTGAAGAACCAGGTTCGCATCGTGGTCAGCGAAGCGCGCCACCTGGACGGCTTTCTGGAGGATCTTGACCGGGAGCTGGACCACCTGGCCGAGGTGGATCCGGAAGTCACCGACACCACCCTGCTGATCCATCCGACCCTGTTCCCCGATTTTCTGCTGTTCAACGACGTGCTCGAAATCGCCGACGAGGCCATCACCGAGCATGAGCTGGAAGGCGTGCTCCAGATCGCCAGCTTCCACCCGGATTTCCAGTTTGAAGGCACCGAGCCGGACGACATCACCAACTTCACCAACCGCTCCCCCTACCCGACCCTGCACCTGATCCGCGAAGCGAGCATCGACCGGGCCGTGGAAGCCTTCCCCGAAGCCGAAACCATCTACGAGCGCAACATGGAAACCCTGCGCACGCTGGGGATCGCCGGCTGGAAGGCCCTGGGCCTGTCGGTTCCTGAAAGCTACCAAGGCGGCAACGATGGCAAAAACTAAGGGCAAGGGCGCCACAAGTGCCCCCAGTAGCCCCAACACCCAAGCGGCCCCGGCCCGCCACCCGGACATCCGCCCGGGCCAATCCATCGAACTGCTCAAGGAGCTGCACATCCTCACCCGGGATGGCCAACTCAACCAGGACAGCCGGCGCAAGCTCAAGCAGGTCTATCACCTCTACCAGTTCATCGAGCCGCTGCTCGCCGAGGTGCTGGAAAAGGAAGGCAGCCTGAGCCTGGCCGACCACGGGGCGGGCAAGTCTTACCTGGGCTTCATCCTCTACGACCTGTTCCTGAAAGCACGCGACGCGGGCACCGTGTACGGCATCGAAACCCGCCGCGAGCTGGTGGCCCGCTCCCGGGAGCTGGCCGAGCGGCTGGATTTTGGGCGCATGGAGTTTCTGGATCTGCTGGTCGAAGAAGCCATCAACACCCCTCTGCTGCCCCCGCGCATCGACGTGGTGACGGCCCTGCACGCCTGCAACACGGCCACCGACGACGCGATCCAGTTCGCCTTTGCCCGCCAGGCCCGCTTTGTGGTGCTGGTGCCCTGCTGCCAGGCGGAGGTGGCCGGCGTGCTGCGCCAGAACAAGAACGCCAGCTTCGGCCTCACGCCCCTGTCGGAAATCTGGCGCCACCCCATCCACACCCGGGAATTCGGCAGCCAACTGACCAACGCCCTGCGCTGCCTGCAACTTGAAGCCCATGGCTACCAAGTCACCGTCACCGAGCTGGTGGGCTGGGAACACTCCATGAAAAACGAGCTGATCGTGGCCCGCTACACCGGCCAGCCGCGTCGCAACGCCATGGAGCGCATCGAGCAGATCCTCGACAGCCTCAACCTCAACGAGCTGCGGAGCCGCTTCGCATGCTGAGCGGTGCCGCCAGCCTCGCCGCGCTGATTGCCCTGGCCCTGGTGCCGCGCCTGGTGGGGCTACGGCGGCGCTACGATCTGGCGGCCCTGTGTCCCGTACCCCAGCCCCAGTCCGGCGCGCCCCTCCCCACCGCGCTGGCCCACTGGGCCCGGGAGGGCTGCGGCGACGGGCGCACCCCCACGCCCTGGGCAGAAGCCCAGCCGCCCTGCCCCCTGGCCTGGCAAGCCCTCGGCGCCGAGGCCCGCCCGGGCCTGCTCCAGCTGTGCTACACCCTGGCGGGCTATCCCGAACTGGACCGGCGCAGCCCCACCCAGGCCAAGCTCTACCGGCTGAAGGTACAACTCTGGCCCCTGCTGTGGTTTGCGCCCCAAGACGCCCTGCCCTGGGACGATGGCTGGCTGGATTCGGCCCACCTGGACGCAGCCCGCATGGCAGCGCTCGCCCGCTGGCGCCCCCGGCGCGCCACCCTCATCGTGCTGGACGGGCTGCTGGCGCCCCAGGCCCAGGCCCTGCGCCAAACCCTGGAAGCCCAGGCGGCCCACTACCGGCAGCCGGTGCGGGTACTGGAATGTGGCACGCAGGCAACTGCGTAGCGGCAATGCATCAATCCTGACGCTTGAAGCCCGCTCCGTTAACCTTGCCCATGGGCGTCGGCCCTTCGGGTTTGCGCACCACCGGCGGCTGGGGCACCGGGCGCTGGGGATAGACGGGCACCGGCACCGGGTAGTAATAACGGGGCGTCAGGCTTTCATCCTGCTGGGCCTGGGCTGCCGCCCGGGCGGCCTGCCGGGCCTCCTGGGCCTCGGCCTGCTCAGCCGCCCTGCGCCGGGCCGCCAGTTCGGCATCCTGACGCGCATCCAGCGCCCGGGCCTCATCGCGCCAAGCCTGCCCGCGCCGGACGGCCTCCTGCTGATCCTCCCGGCTAGGCGGCGGGAGCAGATCCACGCTATTCCCACGCGCCCCCGCCGGGCAAGGGCCATCGGTGTAACTGACCTTGCCCTGGGCATCCACGCACTTGTTCACGGCCAGCGCCGGCCCAGCCCACAAGGCCGCAGCACAGATCCCCCAGCCCCAAAGCAGCTTTTGCATGCGCATCCCGGCCCCCGATTGGTAAAGAAACGTGAGCATGGTGCAGCAAAGGCAAAGCCCTTCACAAGGGCGGGGATGCAAGCGGCTGTCACGTGCCCCCGGCACGCCCCCCAGCGACGCCACAAAAGCAAAAGGCCAACCCCGCAGGATTGGCCTTTTGCTTGAATCTTTGGTGCCGGCAAGAGGAATCGAACCCCCGACCTTCGCATTACGAATGCGCTGCTCTACCGACTGAGCTATGCCGGCGTCACCACCTGCAACTTGTAGCTTGCGCTACATGCAGCAAGGACGCGCATCTTACGGCAAGCCGGGCGCCTCTTCAAGCCCCCGGCCCGGCTTTGGCGTCGTGCGGGGGGTGAGACACTGGAATTCAAACAGATTTTTGTGGAAAAGCCGCGCAGAATGGCGGGTTTTCTCCTGGGTCTTGTTCCATGTTTCGGTTTTTTGCCCGCGCTCCGTTGATCTTGGCCGCCCTGCTGGCCCTCACGCTGCCCCCCGCAGCCCAGGCCCAGACGGCCCGCCCGGTGCCCGGCGGCATTGCCGACATTCTGCTGCCGGCCAGCGCCACCCGACCCGAGGCCCGGCTGGGAGACAAGCCGGTGCTGGTGCGGCAGGAACCCGATGGCTGGCATGCCTGGGTGGGGATTCCACTGGATACGCCTCCCGGGCGGCTGGCGCTCCAGCTCGGCAAGGGGCCGGAGGCCCGCGCCCTGCCCTTCGAGGTGCAGCCCCACAGCTACCCGGTACAGCGCCTGAGCATCAAAAACCCCCGCCTCGTCACCCCCAACCCGGAAGACGAGTTGCGCATCCTGGCCGATGGGGCTGTTCTGCGGGAGGCCCGGGAAACCTTCGACCCCCGCCGGGAAGCCCGCCTGCCCCTGGCCTTGCCCGCCCAGGGGCGGCTATCGAGCCGCTTCGGGCTGCAGCGCTTCTTTAATGGCCAGCCCCGGGCGCCCCATAGCGGGCTGGACGTGGCGGTGCCCAGCGGCACGCCGGTACGCGCCCCAGCCGATGGGGTGGTGAACCAGGTGGGCGACTATTACTTCAACGGACTCACGGTGTTTGTAGACCACGGCCAGGGGCTGGTGAGCATGGTATGCCACCTCTCGCGCAGCCGGGTACGACCCGGAGATACGGTGCGCCAGGGGGATGTGCTGGGGGATTCGGGCCAGAGCGGGCGGGCCACCGGCCCGCACCTGCACTGGAGCATGTACCTCAACGGCGCTGCGGTGGACCCGCAGCTCCTGCTCAGCTCCGGCCCTGGGCCAGCGCGTTGAGGGCCCGGGCGGCGGCGAACATGCCCACCGTGGCGGTCACGGTGACCACCGAGCCGAAGCCCGCACAATTGAGCCCCGCCGGGCCGCTGGGCACGGCGCAACTGGTATCCGGCGCCGGATAGCGCAGGGGCTCGGTGGAATACACCGCCTCCACCCCGAACTTGCGCTTGGGGTCGCGGGTGAAACCATGGGCCTTGCGCAACTGGCCCCGCACCTTGGAAAGGAGCGGGTCCTGGATGGTGCGCGACAAATCATCCACCAGAATGCGGGTCGGGTCGATCTGCCCCCCCGCCGCACCGCAGGTCACAATCGGCAACTTGCGCTCGGCACAGAAGGCGATCATCGCCACCTTGACCCGCACCACATCAATGGCGTCGATCACGTAATCGAACCCCTGGTCGAGGAGTTGGGCAGCGTTGTCCACCGTCACAAAATCATCCACCAGATCCACCCGGCACAGGGGGTTGTAGCTGGCGATGCGGGCCTGCATGGCCTCCACCTTGGCCTGCCCGAGGGTGGCCTCGGTGGCGTGGATCTGGCGGTTCAGATTGGATTCGGCCACATGATCCAGGTCGATCAGGGTCAGCCGCCCCAGGCCACTGCGGGCCAGGGCCTCTGCCGCCCAGGAGCCAACCCCGCCAATCCCGACCACCGCCACATGGGCGGCAGCCAGACGCCCGCGCCCGTCTTCGCCGTAGAGCCGGCCTATTCCGCCAAAGCGTCGGGCGTCCACGTCAACCACTGCACCACCACTCATTTGTTACGGGCCCCCAGCCAGAAATCCAGCCCCTGGGCATTCAGCTCCACATCCAGCCCGAGGATCTGGCGCCAGCGGGCCTCATCCACCGTCCAGCCCTGGCGCTGGGCTTCTTCGGCCACCAGGGCCCAGATATCGGCCTCAATGGCGTCCTTGCGCCCGTCGGTGAGGGCCTCATGGCGCTCGGCAATGGCCACATGGGCGTCGATCAGGCGATGCAGATCCGCCGCCAGCCGGGGCACGTCCTGCACCTCGGCGTAGTGGGTGAGATACATGGCGCGGGGCTGCTCGGCCTCCATCCGCGCCACCGAGGCGTGCATGGCCAGGGGGTCGAACTGGACGGGCGAAGTGGTCGGGAAAATGCTCGGCCGCCCGGCCACGTCCAAGGTGCGGTAAGACAGCCCGAAAGTGTCGCCGGTAAAGAAGCTGCGGCTGCCGGTATCCAGGTAACAGACATGGTGCAGCGCGTGGCCCGGCGTGTCGAACACCCGGAACACCCGGCCAGCCAGCGCAAACTCCAGCCCGTCAGTGGCTTCGATGATGCGCCCGGCGGGCACCGGAATCAGGGTGCCATACAGCGCCCGGGCCCGCGCCTCGCCATACACGCCACACACCCCGGCAAACAGCTTGGCCGGATCAATCATATGGCGTGCGCCCCGGGGATGCACCACCAGCCGGGCATTCGGAAACGCCTGCATGAAGGCCCCCGCCCCACCCGCGTGATCCAGGTGAATATGGGTGAGCAGCACATAATCCACCGCCTCCGCCCCCAGCCCCAGCGCCGCCAGGGCGGCCTGCACCGACGCCAGGCTCTCGTTGTTGCCCGTATCCACAATCGCCACCCGGCCCGCTTCCACCACCAGATGAATGGCGGCCACATCCTCGCCGGTATAGAGGGAATCCACCGCATGGATCCCGTACTCGAACGCCCTGAGCCCGTGCATCAGCTGCTCCGTGTGATCAAAAGGAAACAATTTTACCCCGCCCCAGCCAGCGCCCCGCCTTCATCGTCGGGGAAGACGGCCAGCGTGGCGGGATTTGCAGGGCGGCTGGCGGAATTGGTCAAACTGGCTTGATAGGCGCTCACCTCGTCCTGCAACCAGTCGCTAAAAATCTGGAGCTTGGGCTTGATCTGAGTACGCAGGGGCCACACCAGCCAATAAGGATTGGCATAGGGCGCCGATAACTCGAACAGCTGAACCAGTTGCCCTTGAGCAATCAGGTCATGCACCAAAGAACGCCGGGTAACACTTGCCCCCAAGCCCTGACGCAAAGCTTCCACGATCAGATTGGAATCTGAATACACCGGACAACGGGGCAGCTCACTTCCCAGCCCAGCCGCCGCCAACCACGGACTCCAGCTCTCCACCGATGCAATGAGCGGCCCGGCCATGAAAGCTGCAGGTGTAGAAGGAAGACGCCCCCCGTTGAAATGGGGCGCGGCCACCGCCACCAATTCATCTACAAACAGATGCTTTTGGGAGGCACCTTCCCACCCACCTGGCCCCATCCGAATCGCGGCATCCACCCGCTCCAACTGGAAATCCACCATTTCCAGCCCCGCCCGCAGCACGACCCGATAGCCGGGATAGGCTGCCATGAAGCGCGGCAGACGACGCACCAGCCAGTGGGCTCCGAAGGAAGGCAGTACCGCCAGGATCAGCTCATCATCCCGCGGCAAAGCCAAGACATCTCCTGTAGCAATCGCGATATCTGCCAGGGCCATGCGCACACGCATGGCATACACCCGACCATCCTCGGTCACGCTAAGGCGCTTGCCTTGGCGCAGGAACAAACTCAGGCCCAGCAAATCTTCCAGCACTTTCAACTGCTGGCTCACAGCCCCATGGGTAACGTTCAACTCATCCGCAGCACGTACCACGCTGCCCAGACGTGCCACGGCCTCGAACGCCCTCAAGGCCGGCAGCGGAGGAACTCGATTTATGTTAGAAAAACTCACGATAACTTGGAAAACAAATCGCTTTTTAAGCCGTACTTACGGGAGGTAAATTACAAGCACTTCCAGTTCAATGATAACTGAAATGACATCAAACCCTAGCCCCTGCGCGGCTTACAAGCTACGCACCCAGCTCGAAGCCGGGGAACTGCTGCGCCTCGAAAGCGCCATCGACATTACTTTGTCATGTACAGCTGGTCGGCTCTGGGTCACCAGCAGTCTCGTCCCCCAAGATTGGTGCTTACATGCAGGAGAGCGCCGCGAGAGATGCCGAGGGGTGCTGCTGATCGAAGGCCCAGGCGCACTCGAAGTGCGGCACACCCAGCCCGCCTCAAACGCCTTCTCTCTATACCAGCTGGGCACCCTAAGCACAGCAAGCTTCTGATACCAAAAAGGATATCCGTCATGCAGACCCTCTACATCGGCAACAAGAATTACTCATCCTGGTCCCTGCGTGCCTGGCTGCTGTTGCGCCACCTAGGACTGCCTTTTCAGGAGCATCTGGTTTCGGTGGCAGGCCGGGAATACAACCCGGATCTCAAGCCCCTGGCAGGCAATGCCAAAGTACCCTGCCTGCACACCACTTCTGGATTTCAGATCTGGGAAAGTATTGCGATTGCCGAATATCTAGCCGAAACCCATCCACAACTCTGGCCCTCGGATCCGCTGGCCCGGGCACGCGCGCGCAGTCTGTGTGCCGAAATGCATGCCGGCTTTGGTCGGATACGCAACACCATGCCCATGAACATCAAGCTTCACCTGCGCCCCCATGCGCTGCAGCCAGAAGTTCAGCGGGAAGTGGATCGTGTCATCGAAATCTGGACCGAAGCCCGCACACACACCAGCGCGGATCAAGGCCCCTGGCTGTTCGGCCAGTTTTCGGTCGCCGATGCGATGTTTGCCCCCGTGGCTTTCCGCTTCGACACCTATGCAGTTCCGCTTCCTCCTATGGCCCAAAGCTACCAGGAAACCTTGCTTGCCCACCCAGCCATGCAGGAATGGAAAGCCAGCGCCCTAGCAGAGACCGAAACCCTAGCAGCACTGGACGCCCTGGCTGACACCTACGGCCTACGAACTCCGGCCTAAACACAGCACGCCTCCCATCGATTCCGTGCTTTTATGCCGACATGCCTCCCAGGAGCCCATCAGTACGCGAACTTTCAGGTGCAGTGGAGGCGCCCCCTTCCCCACGAAAGAAACACCCAAACCCCGTCGCACCCCGCTACGTCCTGTAAAATCCCGGCCCCATGAGCCGCGCCCAAGAAATCCTTTACCACGTCTTTGGTTACACCCAGTTCCGGGGTAACCAGGAGGCCATCGTTGAACAGCTGGCTGCCGGGGGCGATGCCCTGGTGCTGATGCCGACCGGCGGGGGCAAGTCTTTGTGCTACCAGATCCCGGCCCTGCTGCGGCCAGGGGTGGCGATTGTGGTATCGCCGCTGATCGCGCTGATGCAGGATCAGGTGAGCGCCCTCAAGGAAGTGGGGGTGGCGGCGGATTTCCTGAACTCCAGCCTGGGCTTCAATCAGGCCATGGAGATCGAACGGGCGCTCCAGGCGGGGGCGCTGGATCTGCTGTATGTGGCGCCCGAGCGGCTGGTGACGCCGCGCTTTCTGGATCTGCTGGACCATCTGCACGCCGAGGGCCAACTGGCGCTGTTTGCCATCGACGAGGCCCACTGCGTGTCCCAATGGGGGCATGATTTCAGACCGGAATACCTGCAGCTCTCGATTTTGCCCGAGCGCTATCCCCAGGTGCCGCGCATTGCGCTGACCGCCACCGCCGACGCCCAGACCCGGCGCGAGATTGCCCAGCGCCTGCGGCTGACCGAAGCCCAGGAGTTCGTATCCAGCTTCGACCGCCCCAACATCCGCTACACCATCGTTCCCAAGGATAACGCCCGGGCCCAGCTGCTCGGCTTCATGCGCGACGGGCATGTGGGCGAGGCCGGGGTGGTGTATTGCAGCTCCCGCAAGAAGGTGGATGAAACCGCCGCCTGGCTCCAGGAAAAAGGCATCAGCGCCCTGCCCTACCATGCGGGCATGGGGGCGGATGAGCGGGCCCTGAATCAAAACCGCTTCCTGCGCGAAGACGGCATCGTGATGGTGGCCACCGTGGCCTTCGGGATGGGCATCGACAAGCCGGACGTGCGCTTTGTGGCCCACCGCGCCCTGCC
>JAJTBM010000056.1 GCA_021286885.1 Rhodocyclales bacterium | reverse complement strand
GTCGTCGTCGCCCACGGCGGTAAAGGCACCGCGCACCCCAGAGAGCAGGCGCAGCAGCTTGTACTGGGCCCGGTTGGTATCCTGGTATTCATCCACCAGCAGGTAGCGCAGCCGGTTCTGCCAGCGTTCGCGCACCTCCGGGTGTTCTTCAAACAGGCGCACCGGCAGCCGGATCAGGTCATCAAAATCCACTGCGTGATAGGCACGCAGGGTCTTGTCGTACTCGGCGTAGAGCAAGGCAGCAGCGTTGGTGAGTTCGTCGTGGGCCAGCTTGGCCGCCTCGGCGGGCTCGATGAGGGCGTTTTTCCAGCTGGAAATCTGCCACTGGAGCGACTTGGCCAGCACCTTGTCGGTGTTGCCGCTCACTTCGGTGATGATCTGGGTGGCGTCGGATGCATCCAGGATCGAGAACTGGGGCTTGAGCCCCAGATGCACCGCCTCCTGGCGCACAATGCGCACCCCCAGGGCGTGGAAGGTGCATACCGTCAGCCCCTTGGCCGCCCGCCCGCCCATGAGCTTGCTCAGGCGCTCCTGCATTTCCCGGGCGGCCTTGTTGGTGAAGGTGATGGCCGCAATATTGGCCGGATTGAAACCGCACTCGCCCACCAGATAGGCAATCTGCTGGGTGATCACCCGGGTCTTGCCCGAGCCGGCACCGGCCAGCACCAGGCAGGGGCCGTCCAGATAACGGATCGCTTCACGTTGGGGGGCGTTGAGTAGGAGGGCAGACATCGCAGGCTTCCGGCAGGCGTGCCCACACGGGCACCAGGACGCGCAGTCTAGCGCCTCCGCCCGCCGGGTTCAAAAGAGCACGGTCACGGCTGAAGTCACCCCACCCCGCCCTCAGGGGGCGGGCACAACCGCTGGATATACAAAGCCCATGAAATGCACCGCATTCAGCGCAAAATGCACCAGCACCGGCGCCATGATGCGCCGGGTGCGGGCGTAGGCAATCCCATAACCCAGGCCCGCACACCCGGCCAGCAGGGCATACACCGCCCCTCCGCCCCCATGGGCCAGGCCAAACACCACGGCGGGCAGCCCCACGGCCACCCCACTCCCCCAGGGTTTGCGGCGCAGGGCCTGGTGCAGGCCTTCCTGCATCCATCCCCGAAAAAAAGCCTCCTCGGCTGCGCAGGTGTAGAGCAGATTCACCCCCAGAAAAACCAGGGCGTGGGGGCGCCAGCCGGGGGCCCATTGGGTAAAGCCCAGGGCGGCGGCCAGGGCCAGCACCAGGGCGGGAGTCAGGAACAAGACCGGCAGCACCCGCCGCCAGAAATCCGGCAAACAGGCCCGGCGCGGCATGCAGGTCAACAAGGCCAGGCCCGCCAGCGCTTTGTCCATCGGCAAACGCAACTCGTAAGGCAAGGCCCCCGGCATCATCAGGGCCGGCCCCCACAAGCTGGGGTTATGAAAGCCGGGCCACAGATGCAAGGCACACACCAAAGCCATGCCGCCCAGCATCCAGGGCGCCCAGCCGTGCCCACGCCAGCAGGCCAGAATCAGCAAACCCAGTACTCCCACACCCGCCAGGGCCTGCCATTCGTAAAACCCTCCGCCCACGCCGGCCCCTAAACTGGCCAGCACCAGGGCCAGGGATACCCGACGCCAGCTGTACACCAACACCGCCAGGCCAAGAAACAAGCCAGACAGGGCCCCCAGGGGAGAAATTTCAGTCATTCCTGCTGCATTCAAAAAAAAGGCCGGGAACGCGCCCGGCCTGAGGTCAGAAGGTGAAGGGACCGCTCATCCCATCAATACTTGGCCAATGCATTCAGGAAGAAGCCCCGACTGCGGTAGGACAGGTCGGTCAAATCGTCCGAGTAGGTGGTGAAGTTGTAGCCCACCCCCAGCTTGGCATGCTCGCCCACATGACGATACACGCCCAACAGGGTGCCAGCACGGGCATCCTTGGCTTCATGGGAGCGCAAATCACGCAGTTCGACCACCGCGTCCCACTCTTTTACAAAGTGCCAGTCGGCGCGCAGCACCAGCAGATCAGCGCGACTGCTGAACCATTCGCCATCGGTCTTGGTGTATTTCAGATCACCAATGCGCACCCCATACTTGGCCCCCACCGAGAGCCAGGGCACCACATCGTAGATGGTATCGATGGAGATGACCTGACTCTTCTGGGCGTAGTCGGCCGTCGTCCCGTAGGCGGTGACCTGGGCGGCGGTCGGCACGTTGTAGAGGTTGGTGTACTTGATCAGGGTGTTCCAGCGGTCGTTGCTCACCGGGCGGTAAGCTGCGCCCAGCACCACTTCCCGGTAGCCACCGTCGTAGTAGGCGCCCTGGGTGTTGCTGCTGTGGGAGAAGTTGTAACGCCCCAGCAGACGCCAGGCGTCGGTGAGCTGCTGGCCGTAGCTGTTGCGCATCAACCAGACGTGGCGGGTGCCCGAGCTGGAGCTGTTTTCGTTGCGGAACTCCAGCGCCGAGGCGAACTTGGTCTTGCCTTCCTTGAAGCCCAGGGAAAGCCCCACCGCGTCCCGATCCAGGGTGCTGCCATCCTGGTTGGTGATCTTGCCGGTTTCGTACTTGATGCCGTAGTTCCAGCGGTCGTTGGGCGAGAGATCCACCCCGAACGCGTTGGTCAGGCTTTGGGGGCCGGCGCTGTGGGTCATCTTGTTTTCGCCAAACAAGCGCATTCCCTCGCTGACCCGGTACTCGCTGCCGGACACCCAGGTGCCGGTCTGGCCCCGGTAGGTGAGATCCGGGTTTTCGGTTTCGAGCACGTAGTTCAGGTACACATTGCTGCGATCATTCACCCGGTAATCGGTGCCCAGCTTGCCCCCGGCCCCCAGGCTGCCGCCCGAGCCTTCAGCCAGCAGGCGCACCCGCTCGGTGAGCTGCCAGGAGCCGCCCAGCCCAGCCCGGTTGTTCACATCCCGGTTGCCGGTGTGCTCGGTGGTACCTTGCACGAAGCCATAGGCCGACCAATCTTCGCGGGTGCCCGGCGGCACGCCCTCTTCGTTGCGGAAGGGGCGATAGTCGGCCCGGGCGATCACGTCGTTGCGACTGCCGTTCTGGGTGTATTGGGTGACGGCAGCGGCGATGGTTTCGCGCTTGTCGTAGCGCATCCCCAGGGTGCCGGTCCACTCTTCATCAATCTTGTGGCGCAGGCCCACTTCGATGTTGGAGGCGTCCTGGGTCTGGGCGTTGCGTTCATCACCCTTGAACACCAGCTCGTCCCGCTCGCTCAGGGGTAGCGTGCCTCTGAAACCCACCTGCCGGACCGCTTCGCTGTTCAGGTAGATCTGGCCTGGCGAGGAGAAGCCCTTTTGCTTGTCCTGCCAATACATCTGTACTCGGCCCTTGCCCCCATCCACCACTTCGGCCAGATCGACGCTGGCGTCCACCCGCTTGGCGGTGGCCGCCTGACCGGTGGAGGTGAGGCTGTCGAAACTGAAACCGCCGGTGGTGGAGGTGCTGGAACCATTCCCCGTGCCATTGGAACGGGCCATTTCGGCCTTGATGGAGGTGCCCGGCCCCATGCGCCAGGTCACATCGGCGCCCTTCAGGGTCTGATCGGCGCCGCCTTCGCCCTGGTGGTAGCTGGTGGCACCGACCTTGATCTGATCGGTGATCCACTGGGATGCCCGCACCCCGGCGGCAAACTCGGAAACCGCCGTCACGCCCGGTACGTACTCGTAGGTGGTGACCAGATAGACCGGATTGCCGTTGAGGCTGGAGGTAAACACCACCCCACCGCCCCCGGCAGTGGATGACAGGGGCTCGCGCAACAGCACTCGGCCTTGCAGGTAGTTGATGTCGTAATCCTGAGAAGCGCTCAGTTCCTTGCGCTCCAGTACCAATCCGGAATCCTTGTCCCGCACTTCGGCCCACACCCGCTCCGAGCCCTGGGTGATGTCCAGGTGGCGCAGATAGTAGAGGGAGCCGCCCGTGCCCCGGAACTCATCCCGGGCCGCCAGGGTGCCCGGATCCGCCGCGAAACCATCCACCGCTGTCTGCTTTTCGCCGAAGCTGGTGGTGTCTTCCGAACGGTAGCGCGCCCCAGCCCCGTACAGGCCCCGGGAATACTGGATCAGCTCGCTACCCGTCCATTGGGTGCGGAAACTCCCCCACATCACATGGGAGTCGCCCTTTTCCAGGCGCACGTAAAACTTGCCCTGGGTGGGCGCCCCATCCACGGTGGTGCTGTCATCCCCATACACGGGGTAGTACACATTGGGGTCGATGTTACGCAACAGGTAGCGCGGGTCTTTGGACGTAAAGTTGGTGAACAGATGCTGGAGCGGCTGTTCGCGGGTGTCCGCCGCAGCGGTCAGCAGCCAGTCGCCCTTGATCATCCCCTTCAGGTAGAAGGCACCACGCCCATCGATATGGGTTTCGTTCTTGTAATGCTGGGTATCCCCGGTCACCAACTCTGCCGGGCCATTCACCCGGTTGCGGCCCAGGGTCAGATCCGCCAGGGCCACGTAGAACCAATCATTGTCGGGAATAGACAGACTGCGCCGGAAGGTGAGGCTACGGCCATCGGGCTGGGTCACTTCCACATCCACCGACTGGGGGCCGGCGGGCAGAATCTGGCGCAGCACGAAGCGGCCCTTCGGGTCCACCGGCACAGGCAGGCCCAGGGCCGACACCTGCTGGCCCGGTTCGATCTGGCTGCCGCTCACGGTGATGGTGCCGCCCTTGACCGGGATGTTGCGCAGACTGAGGGCGTTCTCGCCCCAGCCGGTGAGGGCTTCCCGCTCGGGCTTGTCCAGATCGCTCTCGATCCGGCGCCGGCTCTGGACGGTCAGGGTCTTGAGGGCGGTTTCGTCGAAGCGGCCCTTTTCGTCATAGACACGCAGCAGATACACATAGGTGTCTTCCGCATCCCGGGGCACGTTCCAGGCGGTGGGCTTGACCCAATCCATGGGCAGCACGGTGACGGGCGTTTCGTCCGGGCGCTGGCCCCGACGGAAGATGCGCAGCTCCACCTTGCGCAGCCAGCTCACATAGTTGGCGTACGCACGGAACTCGGTCGGCTCGCCGCGCACCGCCACCCCGGGGGTCGCCCATACGTTGAGGGAGGGCTTGGCGGCCAGATCGTCGTACTTGACCTGGATGTCGGCCCGGGAGAGGGCCACGTCGGTACAGCGCTGGCGGTCTGCCTCGTGGATGGGCTCGCCGGTTTCCAGGGTTTCCCCATCCACCGTGATCCGGAAGGGCAGGTCGGCCCCTGCCGGTGCTGCGCTGGGCAGCACCGTGCCGCCACAGTCAGCCGCCGCCTGGGGCTCATTGCCCTGGCGCGGCGCTTCCTGACGGATCAGGCCGGACACCGGCAAGGATGCCCCGGGCAGCGCCTCGGCGGAGGGCGGGATGCGGTGCAGATCCACCCGGGCGTTATCCACCCGCTTGCCTTCCGGGTGTTGCTCGGCCTCGGTACCGGTTTCGGGCGCGGCATCGGCCTCTTCGGCCCACACCGGCAGGCCCTGGACAGTGCCCAGGGCGGCCAGCACACAGAGGGAGATACGCTTCATCTTGAGGGCGGTGCGCTTCATTGCTTGGCCCCCTTGGTGGCTACGGTTTCCATTTCAATCACCAGCGGCGGGATCTTCCGCTCCTTGTCCTGGGGCTGATCCGCCTCGCTCTCCTGGCGCGGACGCTCGGCATACAGCCGCTGTATCCAGTCGCTCAGGCGCGCCTGACGCTTGTGTGCATCCTCTTCGGCTTCATCCGGGCCCACGTGGTAGGCCAGGCGCAGCACCGCCGGGCGCTCCTGCAACTGGAGCACCAGCAGACGCAGCTGCTCGGTCCAGGGGTCACGCAGTTGCTCGCCGTTGTCGGTGTAAGCCCGCTGATCCACATCCAGGCGATACACCTTGTGGATGGCTGCGCCGAAGTTCAGCTTCACCATCTTGCCCCGGGTGGTACGAACCACACGCGGGTTCTCGGTGGTGAGGCGGTAGCCCGAAGGCAGGGTGCGCTCGTCCAGCTTCATGATGAAGTTGCTGCCCCGGTCCATCTGGGGAATGTCGGCGCAGGCCACGTGGAAGCGACCATCCGCATCCGAGGTCACCAGCAGGCCACGCACGGTGGCAATCCGCACGTTGGGGATGCCCGGCTCGCCTTCGTCCTGGTAGCCATTGGCGTTCCGGTCATCGAACACCTTGCCGATGATGTCGGAGCAGTCGAAGGTCGGATCCGGCACCACCTGCACGGTGGCAGTGGCGGTGTTGGATACGCTGTTGCCGGTCAGGCCGTTGAGGGCCCAGGCGGTATTCACATACTTGCCTTCCGACACGCCGGTACCCACGGTGAGGATCAGACGGTAGGTCTTCTTCTCGGAGCCAGCAAAGGTCTGGTTGGCCCAGCTCAGGGTGCGGCCCGCCACGGTGGGCTCCAGATGGGAACCGTTCAGGATCGCGCTGCCCATCCGGTACTTGAAGCCCGGAGGCATCAGATCCCGCACCGTGATGTTGGGCGCTGCCGTGCTCAAGGTGTTGGTGGCGGTGATGGTGTAAGGCACCATCTCGCCCCGGGTCACGTTGAGCTTGGGCGTGGTCTTGGTCACCACAATGCTGCCGCCCGAGAGGGGATCCAGCGGGATGTGGTTGTTGATCACGCTGGCCGACACCCCCGGCGTCAGCACGAAGCTGAAATAGAACTGGGTGGAACCCGCCGTGCCGGCCAGCCCGCTCGAAGCGCTCGGGCAGGTGGCTGCGTTGTGGGTGGCCGCCGAAGTGGCCGGTGCCTCATTGCTGTTCTGCACCAGGGCCGGGCTCGGGGTGCTGCCCACGCTCAAGACGTTGGAGCACACCGGGATCAGGGTGGAGGCCTGATAGCCAGACGGGTAGCTGGTGATGCTGAGGGTGTACACCCCCGCCGGCGCCGCGCTGGTCAGCAGGAACTGGTAGATCCCGTCCGTGCTGGTGGTCTGGGTTGCGCTGCCGCCCACCACCATGCTCTCGTTGAAGCCACTCGGGCCGCTGATGGTCACCACCGCACCACTCACCGGCTTGCGGGTCACGGCGTCGTATACAACACCGCTGGGGTCCACCGGCAGACTCTGTTGCACCACATTGCTACCGGCGCTCAGGGTCATGCTGTCCAGTACCCCGGTGGAGGTGTTGGCCCCGGTGGGGTTGGTGGTGCTCACCACGCCATTGGTGTAGCTGGAGCCGGCTTCGTTGGGCACCGGATAACCAAAGATGGTGCCGGTCTTGGGTTCGCGGAAGCGGATCTGGTAGCCCGCCCCCGGCGACAGGTTGGTGAAGCTGTAGGCACCGCTGGCATCGCTGGTGGTGGAGCCAATCACGCTGCCGTTGTACAGCAGCTCCACGCCCCAACCTGCAAGCACGGTTTCACCGCTGTCCAGGGCCCGATTGTGATTGGTATCACGCCAGACGTGGCCGGACACCGAGGCCGAAGCCACGATGGTCACGCTATCGGTGGCCGTGTTGTTGGACTCAAACCCGCTGGGCTCACCACCACCCGAAATCACGGCGGTATTCACCAGGGTATTGCCCACCAGGCCTGAGCCCACCTTCACCTTGATGGTGATGGGGGTGCCGCTGCCGGTGGCGGCGATCACGTTGCTGCTCGTGCATGTCACCACCTGACCCGCAATGGCGCAGGCCCAGCCGGTACCGCTGGCGCTGGTCGGCGTCAAACCCGCCGGCAGGGTATCCACCACGCTGATGCTGCCACTGGTGGCCACACTCCCCACATTGGAGGGGCTGATGGTGAAGGCGCCCGTGCTACTGCCATCCCCAAAGCTGCTGGGGGTGTGGGTCTTGCTGATGGCCAGGTCGGGAATGGCACCCGGCAGCTCGGCAAAGTTGTTGTTGGCACTGCCCGTCGTGCTGCCCGACAGGTTGATGCCGGTGATGCGGCTGGTGGTGCTGGTCGGGTTGCTGCCCGTACCGCCAGCAGTCCCGGCGGTGGTGGTGCCATTGCTGGTACCCGCCGGCTGGCTGCCCTGGGTCAGGGTGTAGTTGGTCCCTTCCGGCACGTTGCTGAAGGTGTAAGTACCATCGCTGGCCGTGGTGGTGGTGAGGCTCACCGGGTTGCCGTTGATGTCGGTACCCGTCAGGGTGATGACCTGACCGCCCAGGCCCTGATCGGTCCCAGAGTTAAAGCTGCCGTTGTTGTTGTAGTCCAGGAACACCCGGCCCGAGAGGGTCCGGTTGTTGGCAATCTCGGCAAAGTTGTTGCCGCTGGACGTGGTGTTGGGCGGCAGCACCAGCGTGCTGATCCGGCTCGGCAGGGTTGTGGTGGCACTGGCCGTACCTGCCGTGCCGCCATTGCCCACACTCCCCGCCACCGTCACCCCGTTGGAGGTGTCAGCCGGCTGGGTGGGCTCAAGGATGGAATACGTCCCCGGATTCAGGTTGGAGAAGCTGTAGTTACCGCTGGCATCCGTCGTGGTGGTTGCCACCACGGTGTTGCTGGCGTTCAACAGCTGCACCGTCACCCCGGCAATCCCGGTATCCCCGGCATTCTGGACACCATTATTGTTCTGGTCCCGGAACACCGTGCCCGAAATGGTGGATTGCACCACTTCGGCAAAGTTGTTGTTGATGGCGCCGCTAATCGCGGTCCCACCCCCATTGGCGTTCAGCACAATGCCAGCGATCTGGCTGCTGGTGCTGGTCGGGTTGCTGGCTGCGCCGGCGCTACCGGTACTTCCGCTCACCGACACAATGGAGCCGGCAGTGGTGATGCCATTGACGCTGCCACTAGGCTGGCTGGGCTGGCACACCGAGTAGGTGCCCGCAGAAAGCAGGGAGAACAGGTAGTTGCCCACGCTATCGGTGGGGGTGGTGCTCACGAGGCTGCCCGCGCAGTTTGCACCGTTACGCAGCTCGATGCTCACGCCCGCCAAGGGCGTATCCGTCCCGGCCTGGTAAATGCCATCCGGCGTCACCGAGTTGTCCTGGAACACCCGACCAGAGATGTAGCCCTTGCTGTTGACCTGCAGGGGCGCCGTCGCTGCGGCCGCGTTGTTGCCCAGGGTGGTTTGCAGAGCCCCCACCGGAATGGTGTTTACATAGTTGCCAGAAGTGGTGGTGGTGACATCCACACTAATGCTGCACCCACCTGCGGGCAGCGTGGCCCCCGACGGGTAGCTGACCGTGCCGCTCCCAGCCACCGCCACCGGGCTACCCGGGCAGGTGGTGCTCAGATTGTTCGGCGTGGCCACCACCAGGGGCCCCGGCGTCGTGGGCAGCGTGTCCACCAGCGCACTGGTGAGGGTCGCGGCCACCGGCGTGGTGTTGGTCAGATAGATGGTCAGGGTGCTCTTGTCACCGGCAGAAATAACCGCCGGGGAGAACTGCTTGCCCACAGAAGGTGGTACCGACGTTTCGGCAAAGTTGTTATCCGACGAAACGGTGGTGCTGCCCGTCAGGCTGATCCCGGTGATCCGGCTGGAGGTCGCGGTCGGGTTGCTGGCGCTACCGCCTGCGCTCCCGGCCGTGGTCGTACCGTTCACCGTACCGGTGGGCTGGCTGGGCTGGTTGAGGGTGTAGTTGCTCCCTTCCGGCACCGCGTTGAAGATGTAGCTACCGTCCGCCGTGGTCGTGGCGCTCAGGCTCACCGGATTGCCATTGATATCCGTCCCGGTCAGGGTGACGGTCTGGCCCGCAATCCCGCTATCACTACCGCTGTTGAAAGCACCGTTGTTGTTGATATCCAGGAACACCTTGCCCGAAACGGTGCGGGTATTCGGAATTTCAGCAAAGTTGTTCCCCGTGGAGGTGGTGTTAGGCGGCAGGATCAGGGTACTGATCCGGCTCGGCAGGGTGGTCAGGCCGCTGACCGTGCCTGCGCTTCCGCCATTGCCCACGCTGCCCGCCACCGTGAGGCCGTTGGACGTGCCCGCCGGCTGGGTGGGCTCAACAATCGAGTAGGTCCCCGGGGTGAGGTTTGCAAAGCTGTAGTTACCGCTGCTGTCAGTGGTCGTACTGGCCACGACCGTACCACTGCCATTGAGCAGTTGGATGGCCACGCCAGAGATGCCGCTATCGGCAGCATTCAGCACACCATTGTTGTTCTGGTCGAGGAACACCTGACCCGAGAGGGTGGACTGAACAACTTCGGCAAAGTTGTTGTTGATGGCGCCGCTGATTTCACCGCCCGAACCACCGCCATTCAGCACAATCCCGGCAATCTGGCTGGTGGTGCTGGTGGGGTTGCTCGCAGCACCAGCTGTGCCGGTGCTGCCATTCACGGTCTGAATCGTACCCGCCGTGGTGATCCCGTTCACCGTACCGCTCGGCTGGGCGGTCTGGCAGACCGAATAAGTGCCAACCGCCAGCCCGGAGAACAGGTAAGTCCCCTGGCTATCGGTACTCCCCGTGGCCAGCAGGGTGCCTGCGCAAGTGTTGCCGCTGCGCAATTGCATGCTGATACCCGAGAGGGGCGCATCCGTTCCGGCCTGATAGACCCCATCCGGCGTCACGGAGTTATCTTGGAACACCCGACCCGAGATGAAACCCTGGGCGCTCACCGAAACGGTGGCACTGGCCTGGGTCTGGTTGAAGCCATGGGTGGTCTTGAGGGCTCCCACGGGGATGTAGTTGGTGTAATCCCCGGCGGTGGTGGCAGTCACGTCCACGCTGATGCTGCACCCCCCTGCCGGCACCAGGGCGCCAGTCGGATAGGTGATGGTTGTCCCACCAGCAGGCGCAGACACGGTACCCGGGCAAGTCGTGCTGAGCCCATTCGGGCTCAGCACGGTCATGGCGCCCGGCGTGTTGGGCAGGGTATCCACCAGATCGGAGGTCAGCGTGGCCGCCGTGGTGTTGCTGTTATTCAGATAGATGGTGAGCGTGCTCTTGCCCCCCGAGGACATCACGGCCGGGGAGAACTGCTTGGCCACGGCAGGCGGGGCAGACACCACCAGCCGAGCGCTGGTCGCCTCTTCATTGGTCACGCCTTCGTAGGAATACAGCGCGCCTGCAGCAATCGTGTTGGTATAGCTGCCCGGGGTATTGGACAGTACGTCCACCTTCACATCGCAGCTGGCCCCCGCAGGAATCATGGCGCCGCTCAGACGAATGGTGGTGCCCGAGGCAGAAGCCAGCAGCAAGCCACCGCTACAGGTCGTAGAGGCGTTGGGCGTCTGGGCGATCACCAGGTTGCTGGGCAAAGTGTCAGTGAAGGCCACTGCATTCAGGGCACCATCCGTATTGCTGGCGGCCGCATTGGGGTTGGTCAGCCGGATGGTCAGTGTGGCAGCCGTCCCCGGCGTCGTGGAGGCCGAACCCGTGGTGAAGCCCGACGGATTGCCGCTATCCAGGGTCAGGCTGGTAATGGCCTTGTGTACAACGATGGGCTGACGTGCGCGCAGCACATCGGAGGTCGGCTGGGAGTTCTTGACCACGCTTGAGCCGGACAAGGCCGACACATCCCCCGCAGGGATCACGTTGGTGTAATCGTTCTGCGCTGCCACATAGACATCGATTTCAGCGTAGCAAGTGGCATTCACGGTCGCGGGCAGGGAAGCCCCTTCCACATGCACCTGATTCACCGCTGGCGAAGTCACCGTCGCACCAGTACACGTGGTGGTCGGGTTCGGGCCACTGGGGATCGTGACCCCGGCGGGCATGGTGTCGGTCACCTGCAGACTGCTGATGGCCAGGCCCGTCGGGTTGTAAAAGGTCAGACGCAAACGCGAACGGCTGCCCGGCTTGACCACATTGGGCGTGAACTGCTTGGTCACCCCCAGATTATTCTGGGTTGCCAGACTGGTTGTAGCGGTATTGGAGTTGCTG
>JAJTBM010000055.1 GCA_021286885.1 Rhodocyclales bacterium | reverse complement strand
CGGGTGGCGTTGAAGGTGCAGGTCTCGATGATGTCGGCCCCGGCCTCCAGGTAGGCCCGGTGGATGCCGCCCACCACGTCGGGGCGGGTGAGCACCAGCAGATCGTTGTTGCCCTTGAGATCGCGGCCATGCTCGGCAAAGCGCGTGCCCCGGTAATCGGCCTCGCCCAGCTTATGCTGCTGGATCATGGTCCCCATCGCCCCGTCGATAATCAGGATGCGGTGGGTCAACAAAGACTGGAGTTCGGAGCTGCGGTCGGCTTGCATGGTCTTACCTCGGAAATGCGAAAAAACACAGCCGGGGTCCGTGCAGCGACGCGCCACGAAAAAACGGCGCGGCAAACCCGGCTGAAGGGTTTGCGAGCGCCGTTGATGGTTGCCGAGCCTGGCCTGCACTGATTTCAACGGCAGGTCGCAACGCTCCTCGGCAAGGGGCGGATTTTACGGGGTTTTTCAGTACGCTGCCAAGGGCGCTACACCCCTTGAGCCCCGCCGCCCTGGGCCAGCAGGGCTTGGGCATCCTCGCACCAGAAACGCAGGGCCGCGTAATAGCCCTCCCACACACACCCATTGCACCCCCGACCACAGCACGTGGTGGGCGGCGGCGGCGGGGCCCGATGCACCAGCCCCTGCCCGGACAGCATATGAACAATTTCGACCACCAGCGCCTCGGATTCGGCCAAAGTACGGGGTTTCTTTAAAAACAATGACATAAATAGGTTTTCCGGCAGCAACAGGGCGTAACCCTAACACTCCCCGGAGAGTTACAAAAGCTCACCAACAAATACTATAAATTCCTGCGCCGCCATAAAAAGCATCACACTCAGGCGATTGAGTACGCCACTCCTACAGCCGTAGAATTTTTTCCTTTTGGCAGTACGGAGCCGCACATGCCCCCGAATTTTCAGATTTTATTTTTTGGGGAAATCCTCACCGGCCACAACCACGCCCAGGTGCGCGCTCGCCTGCAGGATTTGCTCAAGTGCTCGGATGAGGCCGCAGCCGTGGTGTTTTCGGGCGAGCGCATCGTGCTGCGCAAGGGGCTGGATGCCGCCAGCGCCGAACGCTACTTGCAAAAGCTGATGAAGATGGGGCTGGCCGTGCGGGTTGATCCGCCCTTGATGGCCCTGCCCAACGCCCCCGACACCGCGCCTGCCGAGTTTCGCCCGCCGCCGGGCATCAGCCTCCCGCCCCTGAGCCAGATGCCGCCCACCAGCGATTTCCCGCCCCTGAGCGAACCTCCAATTACCACCGAAATCCACGCACCGCCCCCGACCGAAATCCCGGGGGTGTTGTCGCCCGAAGAGCATGTGCGTCTGACTGCAGCTTCGCGCACCCGGCGCCCGGCGCCACCGCCCAGCACCGAAACCACCAGCCGGGACGTGGTGAGCTGCCCCCGGTGTGGCGAAGTGCAGCCACGCCAGCCCATCTGCCGGGTCTGCCAGACCGACATGGCGCGCTTCACCGAGGCCCGCAAAGCCCAGGCCCTCAAACTGGCCGAAGACCAAAAGGGCGGTAGGCGGCACACGGGCCGCAACACACGTCAGGCCACGCCGCAACGCATCATCTACCGGGACGATGGCAGCGGGATCATCGGGCTGGATTTCAATGGGCGGATCGGCCGCCGGGGGTACGCCCTGGCGGGCCTCTGGACGCTGAATCTCGTCTTGCTGGGCATTTGGGGCGGCCTGATTTCCAACCAGCCCCTGCCCTTGCTGCTGTGCATGCTGCTGGCCTGCCTGTACGGGGTGCGCATCACCGTACTGCGCCTGCACGACCTGGGCTGGAAAGGCATCTGGATGCTGCTTTGCCTGGTGCCCGTACTCAACCTATTGCAAAGCCTGTGGCTGGGCCTGGGGCCCGGCGAAAGCAATGCAAACTCATGGGGCAAACCTTCTCGCCCCATGCAGCCCGTTGAATTCGCCATCGGCCTGCTCTTGGCCTTGGGCTGTTTGGGCGGCTTAAGCTACCGGTTAGGCCACGAGTGGGCACAGCAACAGCCCTCCGAAAGTCTCCGGCAGCACCTGCAAGAGCATTTCCCCGCTGTTCAGGGCTTGTATCTGCCCCACCCGCCCCATCTGCCGGGTCGCGCTGCGACCCGGCTTCCGGCCTGAAGCATCGGCAGATAAGCGGATCAGCGGATCGGCGGCCTAACGCAGGGAGTGCACGTAACGGGAATCCCCGCCCGCCTCACCGCCCCGCACGCCGCGCAGGCGGCTCAGCAGGCCGCCACCGCCCTTGGTGTTGGCATGCACGGCTTCATCCTGGGGGTCCAACTCCATGGCCACCCGCAGCCGGTCACACAACTCGACCAGCTCCGGGTGCCCGCTCTCCAAGCCCAGCCGGACGATTTCGCGGGAATACTCCTTGTTCACCCGCATGTATTCCACATCGGTGATGCGGTTGATCTGGCGACGCATCAGCAGATGGACACGGCCCAGCAGGCTGTAGATGACAGAATCGGACTCCATGATGACTCCTTCCGCTTCTTGAGGGTTATCTGTACTGGGGCAGGAGGCCAGGCTCAGGCCACTGCCTCCCCGTGCTCAACAATATCCAGACCTTCGGCCTCGGTGGATTCTTCCACCCGCAGCCCGACCAGGGTTCCCACCACCACCAGCAGGATGAAGGTGAGCACACCGCTATAAACCATGGTGACGCCAACACCGATCAGCTGGGTCAGCACATTTCCATGCACCCCACCGACGGTCGAATCTGCCAGGAAGCCCGTCATGATGGCACCGATGATGCCGCCCACCCCGTGAATACCAAAAGCATCCAGGGCGTCGTCGTAGCCGAGCATCCGCTTGAGCGCGGTGGCCCCCAAGTAGCAGCCCACCCCGGCGACCAGCCCCAGCAGCAGCGCGGCATTGGGTGCAATATAACCAGAAGCGGGGGTGACGGCGACCAGGCCACTCACGGCACCGGACACCAGGCCCAGGGCACTCGGACGGCCCCGCAGCATCCATTCGATCCCCATCCAGGCCATGGCGGCGGTGGCGGCAGCAATCTGCGTCACCAGCATGGCCATACCGGCGCGGCTATCTGCCGCCAGGGCAGAACCGGCATTGAAACCAAACCAGCCCACCCACAGCAAACCCGCGCCAGTGATGGTGAGGGCCAGATTGTGGGGCGGCATGGCCTGACGCCCAAAACCCGTCCGGGGGCCAAGCACGAAGGCACACACCAGGCCGGCGACCCCGGCATTGATGTGCACCACGGTGCCACCGGCATAGTCCAGAGCGCCCATCTTGCCCAGCCAGCCATCCGGCGCCCAAACCCAGTGGGCCACCGGGGCATAGACCACCAGAGACCACAGGGCCGAGAACAGCAGCACGGCGGAGAATTTCATGCGCTCGGCAAAAGCGCCGGGAATCAGGGCGGTGGTGATGATCGCGAAGGTCAGCTGGAACATGCTGAACACGCTTTCGGGGATATTGGCCCCATCATTACCCGCCAGACTGTTGAGACGCAGACCATCCAGGAAAAAACGATCCACCCCGCCGAGGTAAGGCGAGCCAGGACGCATCGAAAGGGAGTAACCAAACAAGCACCAGAGCACCGTCACCAGGGCCGCAATGGCCACCGACTGACTCATGGTGGACAGCACATTGCGCTGGCGCACCATACCCCCGTAAAACAGGGCGATACCGGGCAGAGTCATGAGCAGCACCAGGGCCGAAGCCACCAGCATCCAGGCCGTGTTGGCCCCATCCAGATGAGCATTGGCAGCAGGTGCCTGGGCCAGCGCCATGCTGGAACACACCAGAAGAAGAGACGCAAGCACCCCGCCACGGAGCTTGCGCCCAGCCGGACAGGCGCCGGCCTGAAGCGCACAATTGTTGATCATTTTTTATTTCCCTTGTTTTAAGCCACGCCACTTCGAACGAGCGGTCTGACCAAAACACAGCAAGACCTGTGCCTGCCCTATCACCCCAGCTACACAGCGGGTTGCTCAGAAAAAATCATGCCTGTCATGCCCCGTCGTGGACTAAAACGGTAATTTTTGGCACTGCTGTGGTGCAACATTGCCAGCACGCCTGTGATCCCTTCTTGCCTGGAGCCCCCAGATGACTCAGCCCGACTGGCTCGCCCGCCTCGCTTTGCAACTGCATGCCGAACTCATCGAAACCCCCATTTCCTGGGTACTGCTGGGCCCGGAGCGGGCCTGGAAGTTCAAGAAACCGGTCAAGCTGCCCTTTTTGGACTACAGCACCCCGGCCCTGCGCCTGGCCTGCTGCAACGCAGAACTAGCCCTCAATCAGCGTTTTTCCTCAGACCTGTACCTCGGGGTGGACTACCCCCTGGGCGCCCCCGAACCAGCAGTGGTGATGCGCCGCTTCCCGGCGGCAGCCCAACTGGATCAGGCATGCGCCCGGGGTACGCTGACGCCCGATGCGCTGGGCGGCCTGGTGCGCCACATCCACGCCTGTCACCAGGCAGCAGGAGGCACGCCCCCCAGCTCCGAATTCGGCCACCCCGACCAGATCCTGAGCCTGGCGCTGGACAATTTCGCCCCCCTGCGCACGCCCACCCTCGGGCTGCCCCCTGAGCCCCGGCACGCACTGGACGCCCTGGAGGCCTGGACCCGCAGCACCCACGCCCGGCTGCGCCCATGCCTGGAAACCCGCTGGCAAGACGGGCACATCCGCGAATGCCACGGCGACCTGCACCTGGGCAATCTGATTCTGGAAAACGGGGAGATCCGGCCCTTCGACTGCATCGAGTTCAACCCGGGCCTGCGCTGGATAGACACCGCCTCGGAACTGGCCTTCACCTGGATGGATCTGCTCGACCATCAGGCCGGTGGCCTGGGGGGCTGGCTGCTGAATGAGTGGCTGGAGCACAGTGGCGACTTCGCCGCCCTGCCCTTGCTGCGCTTTTATGGAGTTTACAAGGCTTTGGTCCGGGCCAAGGTGGCGGCCCTGGGACAGGATCGCGACCGGGCCGCCCGTTACCTGGCCCTCGCCGGGCAGATCGCCTGGCCGGCGGCACCTACCCTCTGCATCACCCACGGCTTGTCCGGTTCGGGCAAGAGCACGCGAGCCCGGGCCTGGGTGCTGGCCGACCCAGCCGGTAGCACCCTGCGCCTTCGTTCGGATGTGGAGCGCAAGCGGCTGTTTGGGCTGGGTGCCCTGGAGCCCAGCCGCCCGGAAGGAATGCCGGCAGAGGCCGGCGCATCCATCTATACCCGAGAGGCGGGGGTGCGCACCTACGCACGCCTGGCCGAGTTAGCCCGCCAGATGCTGGCCGAAGGCTGGTCGGTGGTGGTGGATGCGGCTTTCCTGAAGGCTGCCGAGCGGCAGCAGTTTGCAGACCTGGCGCGCAGCGCTGGGGCGAATTTTCGGATCATGGCCTGCACGGCGCCAGAGGCGGAACTGGCCCGGCGGCTGGAAGCGCGCCAGAACGATCCCTCAGAAGCCACCCCCGCCATCATGCACCAGCAACACGCTTGGCTGGAGCCCCTGGATGCCCGGGAGCAGGCCTATTGCGTGGCCCCGGGGTGAATGGGAATGGGGCGGGCAGGCGCTCAGACGCTTCCGAGACGGGCGTTGCGCATGCGCTCCAGCAAGCGGCGCCCGGCCTCAGCCACATCCGCCGAGCCTGCCGCATTGAGTTCGGCCTCGCTCAATTCGCCCAGATCCATCGCATCCCACAGCCTGGAGGTGACGGATTCCAGCTCATCGTTGCCGGCCTCCTGGCCCAGGCGGACGATTTCCCGGGCGTAGGGCTTGTTGACCTTCATGTATTCCACATCCGTGACCCGGCCCGTGGCCCGGCGCATCAGAATATGAACCCGGCCCAGCAGGCCGTAGATGACGTCATCGCTTTCCATTGGGGCAAGAGGATCTGGCGCTCTGGCAAAACAGACCCGAACGAATGTTTCGATGACATTATTCTATGTATCAAACCGTTAAACAACTGCCAATATTCTCACGTACCCCCTGTAGGAACCCCATAAAAAAACGAGCCCGACCGAAGTCGGGCTCACAAGGGATGACACTACAGAACAGGCTGACTCAGGCTTTTACAGGCTTGCACAGCCTGCGCTTAGGACGCCTTCTGGCTGGCTTCATCACCACCGATGAAGAAGCTGGCCACATACATCAGCAGACCAATCAGGAAGACCACGCCCGTCCCTTCGCGCAGCCAGTAGAACAGCGCCACCTGCTCCTGGGCGGCCATGAAGGGCATGGGGTTGGTGCTCATCCGTTGCAGCCAGACTTGCAGGATGCCGGCAGCGGTCAGGAACAGGGTGATGAACACCATGGCGATGGTCATCAGCCAGAAAGACCACATTTCCACCACCTGGGCCTTGTTGCTATTGGCGGCGCGGCCCCGCAGGATGGGCATGGCGTAGCTGATCAGGGTGATCACCACCATCGCGTAGGCGCCATAGAAAGCCATGTGGCCGTGGGCGGCGGTGATCTGGGTGCCGTGGGTGTAGTAGTTAACCGGTGCCAGGGTATGCAGGAAGCCCCACACGCCCGCGCCCAGGAAGGCCATCACACCGGTGCCCAGGGCCCACAGCACGGCGGCCTTGTTGGGATGCTCACGGCGGCGGCGGTTCACCATGTTGAAGGCGAAGACGGTCATGGCGAAGAAGGGAATCGGTTCCAGGGCAGAGAACACGCTCCCCCACCATTGCCAGTATTCCGGGGTACCAATCCAGAAATAGTGGTGGCCCGTACCGATGATGCCGGTGACCAGGGTCAGGGTGATGATCACATACAGCCACTTTTCAATCACTTCCCGGTCAACACCCGTCACCTTGATGAGCACGAAGGCCAGCAGCGCACCGAGGATCAGTTCCCAGACGCCTTCCACCCAAAGGTGCACAACCCACCACCAGAAATACTTGTCCATCACCAGGTTGGAGGGGTTGTAGAAGGAGAACAGGAACATCACTGCCAAGCCCCACAAGCCCATCATCAGCACCAGGCCAACGGAGGTCTTGCGGCCCTTGAGCATGGTCATGGTGAGGTTGAACAGGAAGGCCAGCGCCACCACCACGATGCCCAGCTTGGTCACCAGGGGTTGCTCCAGGAATTCCCGGCCCATGGTTTCGAGCAGGTCATTCCCGGTCATCCGGGCCAGCTCGGCATAGGGCACCGCCAGATAGCCGACAATGGTCAGCGCCCCGGCCACCAGGAAAATCCAGAACATGGTGATGGCCAGCTTGGGCGAGTACAGCTCGGTTTCGGTCTCTTCGGGGATCATGTAATACGCCGATCCCATGAAGCCGAACAGCAGCCACACGATGAGGAGGTTGGTGTGCACCATCCGCGCCACATTAAATGGAATGGCGGGAAAGAGGAAATCACCGATCACATATTGCAGGCCCATGATGAGGCCGAACAACACCTGTCCGATGAATAGACCGATGGCCGCAACAAAATAAGGCTTTGCGACCGCCTGCGAAGAATATTGCATGATTAGGGCTCCCTTCGGATCGACGATCAGCCTTCGATATTGGGCGGCCAGTTGGCCGTATTGATTTCGGAGGTGTACTTGAGGAATTCCACCAGATCATCCAGCTGTTGCTCGCTCAGGTGGAAATTCGGCATCTGACGCCGCCCCGGAGCCCCGGTGGGCTGGGACTTGATCCAGGCCTTGATGAAATCCGGCCCACGGCGCTTGTACACATTGCCCAGCTCAGGGGCAAAATAAGCGCCCTCGCCCAAAAGGGTATGGCAGCCAATACAGTTATTGGTCTCCCACACCTTTTTGCCCGCCACGACGGCAGGGGTCAGATTTGCATGGTTATCCCGCTTGGGAATGGCCTGCATCGAATCAAAGGTCAGCGCGAGGAACAGGAGCGCGAAAAATACCGTGCCCCCAAAAAAGATGTTTCGCGCCATGGACTTCGTGAATGTCCCGCTCATGGAACCTCCCAGAATGGCTTTCGCTGCACGGCGCAGCTTGGGGAGAATCTTCACGGCCCGGGGGGTGGGGCGTCCTTGACTCGGGTCAAGCAGGAAAAATGGCGCATCAAAACGATGCTTTTGGAATAAAAAAACCCTGCAGCCGGGGAGGCCGCAGGGCAAAAATCGAACAGGCCACTGCGCAGACCTGTCCGAGGGGGAGGACACCCACCTTCAGCCGAAGGCAGGCAAAAATGGTGCGGATCGTTCACCCCAGCTCGAAACCCGGTTCTGACCAAAAAACCGCGTCAGATCAGGGCTCACACAACGTGCATAAATATGCCCGACCCCCACCAAGCTCACCACGCCAGGACACACAGCAGCGGGGTGATTTAATTCACTCCCCCCAGGAACGCGCCTAAAACAGGAAACCAGAAAAAAGGTGGAGCCGCCCTTGCGGACGACCCCACCCCAAACCTCCAGCCCCCCGGCTGGAGTGCCTGAAACGCATCACACGGGGTGCGCCGTGCCTCAATGGGCGGCAGCACTCCCCTCAGCCCCCTTGGGCTGGCTCGGATGGAACTCTTCGGGCGTTGCACCGCCCTTGTCTGCACCAATGGCCTGCTCAACCACGGGCAGCTGGTGGGCAATCCCCTTGTGGCAGTCGATGCAGGTCTTGCCCTCGTTGAGCCCGGTCTGGTGCATCCGGGAGGAACGGCGCCCCTGCTCGGCGTAGTCGAAGGATTCGTAGTTGTGGCAGTTGCGGCACTCACGGGAATCGGTCTTCTTCATCCGTTCCCATTCATGCTTGGCCAACTCCAGGCGCTTGGCGTTGAATTTCTCCGGGGTGTCGATGCTGCCCAGGATCTTGTGCAGCACCTCATTGGAGGCCTGCAGCTTGCGCAGCATCTTATGGCCCCACTCCTTGGGTACGTGGCAGTCCGGGCAGGTGGCCCGCACGCCGGAGCGGTTGGAGGCGTGGATGGTGTTGCGGTATTCCTGATACACGTTGTCCTTCATCTCGTGGCAGGAGATGCAGAACTCTTCCCGGTTCGTCCATTCCATGGCGGTATTGAAACCGCCCCAGAACAGGATGCCCCCCAGGAAAACCAGGGCCACCAGGCCCCAGCCCGCGCCCCGCAGGCGGCCTATCAGGCCGCGCTTGCTGGTGTTGTCCATGATGATCCTCTCTTCTTCTCTCTTCTCTTCAACGCGGCGCGGCTCAGCGCAGCCCGCTACCCGGCTTGAACGTATTGCCCACCAAGGGCTTGGCATCGCTCTGAGGCACGTGGCACTGGACGCAGAAATAACGACGCGGCGACACGCTGGACAGCTCCTCCCCCTCCCGGGTCTTGAAGTGGGTCACCGAGATCTTGGTGGCGCCCGTTTCCTTGGCGCGGCTCCAGGAATGGCAATCCAGGCACTTATTGAAGTTCTTGGTGATGGTGTAGCCCCGGATCGCATGGGGGATGAGCGGCGGCTGCTGCACAAAATCCCGGGGCAGGACGGGCTGATCCCGCCCGTAGCGGGTGCCCTCCCCTTCCGGGTCGCTGGCGTCGATTTCAGCGCCGCGCAGGCTCTGGAGTTTTACCGGCCCCTCGGTGGCGGCCTGGACCGCCTGCGGAGCGAACAGGGTGGGTGCCAGACACACGGCCAGGGTGGCGGCCAGCAGGCGGGCGGATTGGAAGATAGGCGTGTTCATCACTCGCTCCTTTGGTCAAACCGATGGGTCATCTTGAAAACCTGTTGATCACAAACATCAATGCAGCGGCCGCAGGTAGTGCAATCCCGGGCCAGAATCAGCGGTGTATCGGTGCCACGCCCCTTGAGGGCCGGGCGCAGCACCTGGGGTTCGGGGCACACGGTGTAGCAGTCCATGCAGTCATCGCAGGCGGCCCGGCGGGGGGCCGCAACCCGCAGCAGCGCCACGCGCCCCAGCTGGCCATAGAAGGCGCCCATGGGGCACCAATGGCCACACCAGCCCCGGGGGGCCAGCAGCAGATCGTAGAAAAAGATCCCGAGCACCACCCCAAAGCCGCCCCCCAGCCCAAAAATCAGGCTGCGGTGCAGGAGCGATACCGGATTGATCCACTCCCACACCAGGGTGCCCGTCAGCGCGCTGGCGAGCAGCATGCCGCCCAAGGCCCACTGGCGGGTGTTGGCATCCGGCACCCGCCCGCCCTTGAGCCCCAGCCGGCGTCTTAACCAGGCAGCGCTATCGGTGACGGCATTCACCGGGCACACCCAGCTGCAGAACACCCGCCCTCCCACCAGCAGGTAGAAGGCCAGCACCAGCCCGGCCCCCAGCAAGGCGCTGAAGGCCGGCAGATGGCCGGTGAGCATGATCTGCAGGGCCAGGAGCGGATCGGTCAGCGGCAAAAGCTCCAGAGTCATGGACGAGGAGAGATTGCCCCGGGCCACCCACCACCCCAGCCAGGGCCCCGACAAAAAGCACAGCAGCACCAACAGCTGGCTCATCCGGCGCAGGATCAACCAGCGCTGGCGCTGCCAGAAACTACGGGCAGGCAGCGTGGCGGCGATGGCTTCAGAACGGGTCATGGCTAAGGCTTCCAACGGGGGTTGATGCCCCCGGGTGCTGCGCTGGGGGCCTCAGGCGCAACCGGGCCCTCGGTGGCGCTCCGGGTGGCGGTGGAGCCTTCAAACCCCCGCACCGGCAGCTCTACCTGTTCCCCGATCAAGGAGCCCCCGTTACGGGCCCGCTCCTCCCAGCCCTTGCGGTAATGGGCGGGCAAGGCCCCCTGGGCCAGGGGACGGGGGAGCACCTTGATGGCCGGCTCGGGCAGCACGCAGGATTTCTCGCACTTGCCGCAGCCGGTGCAGGCCTCCGCATGCACCGTGGGCAGCAGCATGGCGTGCCGGTCGGAGCGGGGGTTGTGCTGGTGCTCCAGGGTGATGGCCTTGTCGATCACCGGGCAGACCCGATAACACACGTCGCAGCGCAAGCCCAGAAAGTTGAGGCAGTGTTCCTGGTCGATCAGCACCGCCAGCCCCATCCGGGCCTGGTTGATGTCGGTGAGGGCCGGATCCAGGGCGCCGGTCGGGCAGGCCTTCAGGCAGGGAATCTCCTCGCACATCTCGCAGGGCACCTGACGGGCCTTGAAGAACGGGGTACCGGTGGGTGCCCCATCCAGCAGATCGGCCAGACGCAGGGTGTCGTAGGGACAGGCCCGCACACACAGGCCACAACGCACGCACAGGGCCAGAAACTCGGCTTCGCTACGGGCACCGGGCGGGCGCAGGGACTGGGCCTCCAGGGCCTGGGCGCTACGCGCATGGAGCCCCGCCCCCAGGGCCAGCAGGCAGCCGCCCCCCGCCGCCGCCGCGATGCCGTTCAAAAAACGGCGGCGCTGGGCGGAGGACGGAGATTCGGCAGCAGCCTCGGACGGGGGGCGGCGTTCCATGGTCAGGCCCGCGTCACCTTGACGGCGCACTTCTTGAAGTCCGTCTGCTTGGAAATCGGGCAGGTGGCATCCAGGGTGAGCTTGTTCACCAGGCGCGATTCATCAAAGAAGGGCACGAAGATCAGGCCGACCGGGGGCTTGTTGCGGCCCTTGGTTTCGATCCGGGCCAGCATCTCGCCGCGCCGGGACTGGACCTTGACCTGCATCCCCCGTTGCAGGCCGCGCTTCTTGGCATCGTCCGGGTGCATGAACACCTGGGCTTCGGGCACGGCCTTGTGCAGCTCGGGCACCCGGCGGGTCATGGAGCCGGTGTGCCAGTGTTCCAGCACCCGACCGGTGCACAGCCACAGGTCGAACTCGGCATCGGGCTTCTCGGGCGGCTCCTGGTAGGGCAGCGCGAAGATGACGGCCTTGCCATCCTTCTGGCCGTAGAACTTCACGCCTTCGCCGGCCTTCACATAGGGGTCGTAGCCT